>NZ_CP010804.2:0-300000 GCF_000590865.3 Candidatus Liberibacter asiaticus | reverse complement strand
CGGTTGGAGCTGCATTTCATTTTCTGCAAGAGCGTAAATATGGCGATACGAAGATCTATTTTTTCTCTTATAATCCTGTATAATGAATATTAGATATTAAAGATTTTTATTGGTGAATAGAGGATTACGACTAGTCATTTATAGTGATCCTTTTTAATTATTGGAATATAGATATTTTTACAATTCTTTGTGGATTTCCTACAAACAGTCATCTGGAGACTGGTAATCCGCACATGGTTATCATCCTCAATCATCTGTAGTACAGGAATGGGTTATTATGAGAGATAAGTTGTATTATCCTGAGCTTCATCGCATTCCATGGTGTAAGCCATTTCAGTAATGCGCAAATTTTCACAAAATTTTTTTTGTTGTCGTATCTGAGAAAATATATTTAGTTTTTTGAAAATAATAAATGAGATTTATCAATTAATGTCAATGTTACATGGTATGTTTGGTGGGATGAATCTGTTATATTGGTATAAAAAATTATGTTTGATGGATATAGATTTTATGTATGAGTGGAAACAGGATCTTGATATAGTCAGATCGGCTGTTCAGGGTGCAAGTACGGTAGCTATGCAGTATTTTCTTCGTTCTCCTAATGTTTGGTGGAAACACGAAGGATCTTCTCCAGTATGTGATGCTGATATTGCCGTCAATGATTATCTTGAATCGTTTTTAAGGCCTTTGCGTCCTGCATATGGGTGGCTATCAGAAGAAACAGATGATGATCTGCAGCGTTTGAACTATGAAACCCTTTTTGTAGTTGATCCTATTGATGGAACTAGAGCATTTATTGAAGGCAGGAACGAATGGTGTATTAGCGTGGCTGTTGTACATCATGGTCGTCCCGTGATTGGTGTGGTGCATGCATCCGCTCTTGGTAAGGAATTTTTCGTTTCTGTTGGGATGAAATCAACATGTAATGGGAAGAATATATCTGTTTCTTCAAATCAAATGAGTGATAGTCTAGCGATTATGGCGAGTGATGTTTCATTAAAGGGATTAGATTCCTATGTTCGCTTCCGGCGACAATCTTCTATATCCTCTTTGTGTTTGCGTATATTAATGATTGCAAGTGGAGAAGTAGATGTCCTTATCGTTGATCGAAATGCCAATGATTGGGATCTTGCTGCTGCTGATTTATTGCTTGAGTGTTCTGGTGGTGCGTTGGTTGATATAGATAGAAAATTATTGACGTACAATCGTTCTCAAGTAAATCATGAAGTGTTATTTGCTTCTGCTAAGTGGCATTTCCCATCTTTTAAGCAACATTTATCAACTTTATAGGATGTGATTGAACAAAATTTTTTGCTTTTAAGGAGTGAAAAAACGACGATAATGAGAGAAGGGGAATAATTGTGATTAACGGTATCCAAGAAGAACAGGTTTTGTATTTGGTATTTGGAGGAGAATTAGAGAATATCACGCAGAAAAAAATGCGTAATCCTGATGATATAGATGTCGTTGGAATATTTTCCAGTTATTCTAATGCGTATGATGTTTGGAAAGAAAAATCTCAGCAAATGGTTGATAATGCATTAATGCGCTACTTCGTCGTAGATATTTCTAGATTCCCTCATTATGAATTAGGAAAAGAATAGAGTTGATTGATTCAGTATTATTTTTTGAAATTATTCCTCATTTGTAAGGATACACAGAATATTAATATGCGAAGGGTTGGTTTGATTGGCTAATGTTTTAGATTGTATTCTTTTAGGAATATATCGTTGGGGGGGCATTTTTTTTATGCCTTTTCTATCAGTATCTCTAAGCCTTTATAGGGTGTTCAATAGGGAAAGAGGAAGGAAATTTGGAGAGAGATTAGGTTATCCAACTGCTCTACGTCCCATAGGACCTCTTATTTGGTTTCATGCCTCAAGTGTTGGAGAAACAATGGCGCTTATAGGACTTATCCCTGCTATACGGAGTCGTCATGTCAATGTTTTGCTAACGACGATGACTGCTACTTCTGCGAAAGTAGCTCGGAAATATTTGGGACAATATGCAATTCACCAGTATGCTCCATTAGATATACAACCTGCCGTTTCACGTTTTTTAAAATATTGGAAGCCAGATTGTATGATCTTATCCGAATCAGACATATGGCCGTTGACGGTTTTTGAATTATCCAAGCAGCGTATACCTCAAGTTCTTGTTAATGCACGTATGTCTCGTCGCTCTTTTAAGAATTGGAAGACTGTCCTCTCTTTTTCCAAAAAAATTTTTAGTCAATTTTCTTTGGTCATTGTACAATCTGAACGTTATTTCAGGCGTTATAAAGAGTTAGGCGCACAAAAATTGATTGTATCCGGTAACTTGAAAATAGATACTGAATCTCTCCCATGCGATAAAGAGTTGCTTTCTTTATATCAAGAATCAATTGCGGGGCGATATACCTGGGCAGCAATTTCAACTTTTGAAGGTGAAGAAGATAAAGCGGTATACGTACATAATTTTATTAAATGCCGTACAGATGTTTTAACTATTATCGTACCACGTCATCCTAGGCGTTGTGATGCGATAGAGCGAAGACTTATAGCTAAAGGATTGAAAGTAGCGCGTCGTTCTCGTGGAGATGTTATAAATGCAGAGGTTGATATATTTTTAGGGGATACGATTGGTGAGATGGGTTTTTACTTGCGTATGACCGAAATTGCTTTTATAGGTCGTTCTTTTTGTGCTAGTGGAGGACAAAATCCTCTTGAAGCTGCTATGCTTGGGTGTGCTATTCTATCTGGTCCGAATGTAGAAAATTTTCGAGATATTTATCGAAGAATGGTCTCTTCTGGTGCTGTACGCATAGTAGAAGAAGTTGGGACATTAGCCGATATGGTATATTCATTACTATCTGAACCAACAATACGATATGAGATGATTAATGCTGCTATAAATGAGGTTAAAAAAATGCAAGGACCTCTTAAAATTACGTTACGCTCCTTGGATTCTTATGTTAATCCACTTATTTTTCAAAATCATTTATTGTCTAAAGATCCATCATTTAAACAGTAGGAGATTTGAGTGCTCTTTTTAGACAAGTAAAAAATATAAGGATATTTTCCCTCTCATGATGAAAAGTCCGTTATTTTGGTGGAAAGCTCGAGGCTTTTATTCATTTTTTCTCTATCCTATATCTTGGATTTATTCTTTTATTTCATCTAAATTGATGAAACGTGGCCAGCGTTTGCATGCTCCCATTCCTGTTATTTGTGTTGGTGGTTTTGTCATGGGGGGGACAGGGAAAACACCAACTGCATTAGCTATTGCGAAAGCTGTTATTGATAAGAATCTCAAACCAGGATTTTTATCGCGTGGATATGGTCGAAAATCTAGGATTTCTTTCCGTGTTGATTTAGAGAAACATAGTGCTTATGATGTCGGGGATGAACCCCTTTTGCTTGCTCGACGAGCAGTGACTATTGTTACGAGTGATCGGAAAATAGGTGTGCAAATGCTACTCCAAGAAGGAGTAGATATTATAATTATGGATGATGGTTTCCATTCAGCTGATTTACAAGCAGATTTTTCTTTGATAGTAGTAAATTCTCATCGTGGATTGGGCAATGGATTGGTATTTCCAGCAGGACCTTTAAGAGTTCCATTGTCAAGACAACTTTCGTATGTTGATGCCATTCTTTATGTCGGTAATAAAAAAAATGTGATTTCTAGTATTAAGAATAAGTCGGTTTATTTTGCTAAATTAAAACCACGTTTGACATTTGACCTTTCTGGTAAGAAAGTTCTCGCTTTTTCTGGTATTGCGGATACAGAAAAGTTTTTTACTACCGTGAGACAACTAGGTGCGCTTATTGAACAATGTTATTCTTTTGGGGATCACGCACATCTTAGCGATAAGAAGATAGCGTATCTTCTTGATCAAGCTCAACAAAAAGGTTTAATTCTAGTGACAACTGCGAAAGATGCAATGCGTTTACACAAACGCCCTGGAAGAGCTGAAGAAATTTTCGCGAAGAGCATGGTGATTGAAGTTGATATCGTTTTTGAAAATCCAGATGATCTCACGAATTTAGTTGAAATGACAGTTGTTTCTTTTGCTAATAGTAATAAAAAACCATGTGGTTAGTAAGGAATCTTACCAGAAATCTTTTCGGCCTCGAAGGAGGCTTCTGCGTTGGCATAAGGCACCTGTCTATCAACACTCCAATAACACAGTTTTTTTAGAGGAATACGCTGCCCTGTAATAGCACATACAACATATGTTCCAGGTCGTATAATTTCGAATGTTCCATCTTTATATCGAATACTAGCTTCATTCTCATCAACTTTATTATACATATCGCCAACGTTCTTTCTATACTAGATTAATATGTAACACATGATTTCTTTTTTAACGTCCGAATAATTTTTCTATATCAGATAACTTTAGTTTGATAAAAGTAGGTCGTCCATGATTACACTGACTGCTATTCGGATTTTTCTCCATTTCCCGCAATAATCGATTCATTTCAATGGATTGCATTTTTCTACCTGAACGAATAGAACCATAACAAGCCATAGTTGCAAGTATATTCTCTATCCTATCTTGAAGAGTATATGTTGTACTGCTGTCTATGATTTCATCAATAATATCTCGAAGGAGTTGTGGTATATTTTTTTTGGAAAGAATTGCGGGAATTTCACGAATAGCGATGGCGTTAGGACCAAAACGCTCAGCTTTGATTCCTAATCGGTGTAGATCTTCATCATGTTCCATGATAAGAGCACATTCCCCTTCAAGCAGATCTATTATTTCTGGTGTCAATAACGTTTGTGAAGTGATTTTAGTACTATTAAAATCTTGACGCATTTTTTCAAAAATAAGTCGTTCGTGTGCGGCGTGTTGATCTACAATGACTAATCCATCAGTAGTTTGAGAAATAATATAGTTTTGATGAATTTGTGCACATGCTATTCCCAGTTGGTAATGCGTTGCTTCGGATTCTTCAACAGGATCATTATCTTCGGAATATGTAGGATCATCACTAGGTAATAAATCGTTTGTAGATAAACGATTTTCTTGAAGGAAAAGTTTTTCTTGGGTATTGGTGAGCGAAGTTGCATATTTTGGAAGATGAGTTTTAGGGGCATTATCTTGATGAAAAGAGGAAATCATCTTCTTAGAAAGAACAGAAGAAGTGGAGATTCCTTTCTTATTAATTGCTTTTTGAATGCTTTGAATAATGAAATTACGTATTATAGTGGGATTGCGAAAACGGATATAAGATTTTGCAGGATGGACGTTGACATCTACTTGTCTCGGATCGATCTCTAATAGAAGCACCACAACAGGATAGCGTCCTAATGGTATAGTTTCAGCATAGGCCGTTCGAATCGTCGAAAGAATAAATTTATCTTGAACTGTTCTACCATTGATAAAAACATAAAATTGATTTGCATTCCCTCGATTGAAAGTAGGAATTCCTGTATATCCTTGAAGAGTAATTTCATTGGATTTTTCATTAAGTTCAACTGCATTATTAATAAAATCCTCTCCAATGACTTGAGAAATACGTTCGGGGAAATTACCATTGGTAGACTGAAAATTCATTTTATAACGATTACTTTTAATCGTTGAAAATGTAAAGCTTACTTTAGGGTAAGCAATAGCCATACGGCGGATGACATCAGTGATTAAGTTAGTTTCCACTTGTTCACTTTTTAAAAAATTTAATCTCGCAGGTATTGTAAAAAAAAGGTCTCGAACTTCTACAATAGTACCTGGATTCATGGCGACAGGACGAACAGAGGATATTTTTTCTCCAGAAATGGCAATTTGTGCGCCCGTGTTATTTTGAGGAGGGCGACTCATCAAAGTAAGATGAGATACAGCTCCTATCGAAGGGAGTGCTTCGCCTCTAAAACCGAATGTGTGGATATTAGAAAAATCATCGGATATTTTAGATGTACAATGGCGTTGTACCGCCATTGGGATTTCTTCCGATGTCATCCCAAAACCATTGTCAGTAATTTGAAAGAAGGATTTGCCTCCTCCAGCAATGACTGTTTCAACACGACTTGATTCCGCATCGAGAGAATTTTCTATTAACTCTTTGATTGCAATAGAAGGTCTTTCAATTATCTCACCAGCAGCGATTTGATTGATGATTTTTTCAGAAAGTTTTCTAATCTTCATAGGTATAGTATTCTAGATTCAACACACTTGATCATACGATTCTATCAGGACTTGCCAAGTAATAGGATAATAGTGAATAAGTAGAGGATGATCCTACCTTATCATGAAAATAAATTTTTTGCGATCTTTTAAATTGCAATATCCTGATTATCGGTCAGTATATTTGTGATACGGCAAAAATCTTCTATAGAAAGATTTTCGGCTCTGAGATTTGTTTCTATTCCTGCTTGGTGCAATAAATTTTCACCACCGAGCCTTTTCAAACTTTGCCTTAGTGTTTTGCGTCTTTTCCCAAAGGCTTCTTGCGTAATTTTTTTGAGAGATTCTAAGCAACAAGGAATAGGATTTAAATGAGGAATGAAGTGAATAACGGTTGAAGTTACCTTAGGTGAAGGAAAAAAAACATGAGGTGAAATATCAAACATCATCGTGGCTTTTGTTCTCCAACCAGTAAGGACACTTAATCTTCCATAATGAGGACTGTTTTTTTGTGCTGTTATGCGTTCCCCTACTTCTTTTTGGAAAAGTAGAGTTAATGACTCCCAAAAAGGAGGCCAGGTATCAGCAGAAATCCAGTTAAATAATAATCGTGTTCCAATATTGTATGGGAGATTTGCAATTATACGAATTGGAGAGGATATATTGAAGAATTTTTCAAAATCCACTTTTAACGCATCGTCTTGTATGATTTCTAATCGATTTGGGTGTTGTGAAGAGATATCTTTTAGAATTGGGAAAAACTGTTGATCTTTTTCTATAACAATAACTTTTCGCGCCCCTAATGTGAGGAGCATTTGGGTTAAATTTCCTGGGCCTGCACCAATTTCTATAACGGTAATTCCATCTAACGAACCTGATGATTCCGCGATTTTTTTCAGAATATTAAGGTCCAAAAGAAAATTTTGTCCCATATATTTCTTAGGAATAATTTTATAATGAGAAAGAATAGTTTTCAAGGAATGTGATTTATTGTTCATGGTCATTGCATAAATTCTTTTGATATCCGAGTTGTGCAGCTATTTTTAGAGCAGAAACAAGACTTTCTTCTTGAGTAAGAGAACTGCCTGCAATATCAAAGGCGGTACCATGATCGGGCGAAGTACGCACGAAAGGCAATCCCAGTGTAATGTTGACTGTTTGGTTAAAGTCAAGAGTTTTTATTGGAATAAGTGCTTGATCATGGTACATACAAATAGCGACGTCATAGCATTGGCGTGCGCTATGATGAAACATGCTGTCGGCAGGAAGTGGTCCTATAATATTTTTATTGTCATTTCTTAAATATGTAATAGCTGGAATGATAATATTCTTTTCTTCTATGCCAATAGTTGCATTTTCTCCTGCATGCGGGTTGAGACCTGATATAGCAATACGAGGATTATTGATCCCAAAGTATTTTTTCATAGCATTATACACAGTGTCGGATGTTTCTATAATTCGTTTTGTTGAGAGAATACGACAAATATCTGCAATCGGTATGTGGATCGTTACTGGTACAGTGCGTAATTGTGGTCCTGATAACATCATAACTGGTTTAAAAGTGATTCCTGTATTTTTTTTTGCTAATTCAGCCAGAAATTCTGTATGTCCAGGAAATTTAAATTTCTCTTGATATAGCAAAAACTTTGCAATTGGATTGGTAACAATTGCTAATGCTTGGCCGGATAAAGTAAGAGATACAGCTTTTTCAATATTAGCAATGGTACTAGATGCTGTTTGAGGATTAGGCGTTCCTGTTACAATTTTTGCCCCACATGGAGAACTAATAATCGGCAATGCTTTTTTAAAGATTGAGACAGCATTTTTACAATCTGTTTCATAGAGTGGAACACTAAGATTCAGTTGTTTAGCCCGTGCATTCAAAACATCTACATCTCCGATATAAATGAAAGGAGGAATTGCTGTTATTTGACGACTTGCCCATGCTTTCAGTGATATATCAGGACCAATCCCAGCTGGATCTCCCTGGGTGAGAATCAAGGGTAGAAATTCATCCATAAAGTACATTTACCCTACTAGTAATAATGGATAATTGCGTTTGAACGTAATTTTTTCACATACTCTGCTTCGTGTTTTTCGATCTTTGTAGGAGTATTTTGAGCGCTAAGATATGCTTTTAGAGCAATTTCGCCACCTAAATCTCTTTTATCACAGATAGCAATATACTCCACGCCTTTCTGTGTAACATAAGGATTGGTTGTATTATTTTGTGATTTTTTCAAAAGGTTTTGAAATTGGGGATGTAAGTCAGATTCTAAAAGGTATTGGGCTTTTCCAATAGATACGTCGTGTATTTTAGAGGCAAATTTTTCGAGTTTATTACAATCTTTTGGTAATCTAAGGCGTGATTCTTCTGCATCCTTGATTCTTTTTTGGACAAAACCTTGATTTTGCAATTTATTGTCAGGTATTGAAAAGAGTACTGTCCTTATAAGATATTCTCGGACAGTTATGTTTTTCATTTTTTGTTTATTAGCAGGTATTTCCATCTCAAGATTGCCGTATTTTAACATGAAATCGTTTTTTACGACGTCGGGCCATATTGATTGTATTGCAAGGTATTGCTTGAAGTGATTGTCTCCGATGCCTTGTTTATCTAAAAAAGAGCTAAAGTCTTCTGCTGAAAGTCCAGTATTTCTAGCATGTTGTACGAAAAAGTAATTAACAGTATTTGAATCAAATGTAATACCAGACTTCTCTATTTCCTGTTTTTTTAAAGTTTCTACTATCAGTTCTTGTACAGCTATTTTCTCAAGTTCTCCATTGATTTTCTGTAGTTTTAATAGAGCTATGCGTTTTGAGATATCGCCATCGGTAATTACTTCTCCATTAATAGTAGTACGTATTCGACTAGACATGGCCCACGATTTATATGAAACAATAGGGACAATACAGAAGATGATTAAGACAAAATATGTTGTAAGCAGTTTGATAAAATCGCTTAATGAAGTAAAAACCTTTGAAGTCATTTGAAATACCTTATATTGGGATTCGTACATCGCTTGTTATTAACTAACATATACGGGCTAACCATCGATATCGATAGGATTGAAATCTCCAATGGTTCGTAGGGATAATCTTGCTTGAATTTTATAACCATGGATGTTTGGGGATTCATTTTTATAAATAATTTTGACAGTAGCACAGTCATTTTGATAGGCTAACCCAATTGAATGAGAGGGGAGTTCAGCACGCATATTCCATTTTAAGGATGCATCTGCAGAAAGCACATCATTTATTTTGAATTTTATTCTAGATTGAATAGTTTTACGTGCGTCATACGCATATAAAGGGTATGCGGGAATATGTGTATAACTGATATTGGCTTCGTATGAACCCATAGTATAATCTATAGTTGTGTCCGTGCGGCGTGTAGACCAATCTTTTGGATTAATCAAAGTTTGAGTGGAAAACGTAATCTTAGGAGATAAAGATAGTCTCACTGCTGCAGCATAATCAGAGAATTTGTCTTCTAGTCCCGAGTTTTGTCCTATGCCTATGGAATCGGGAATGGAAAAAGAATTTGTTCCAAGGATATGGATCGATCGTCCTATTACTCCATTAATTGTAAATAGATTATTAAAACTCCCTATGTAGCGTATTCCTAAATTAGTACGGTTTCCGCCTTCTATTCGGTCAAAACCGGAAAATCTATTTTGTGTAAAGAGAGATGTCGAATTTAATACAAGGCTATGAGAATCTTCATTAGGTATTGTTTTGATATATTTTTCGTCTGTAGCTGCGTATACTTGGGCTATCCCTTCTAAAATATGTCGCGATTTTTGCGTAACAGCTACAATTGGATACCGTATATCTAATCCCGCAGTTAACATCTTGCTCGCTACAAAGTTTGGATTATTGCTTATCGTATCCGAGCTTAAATCTCTGTTGAAAGAAAGGTAATGTAGATCACCTCTTATATTTGCAATAGGTGTAAAAAGTATCCCCAAGGGTCCTATAATTTTTTTTCTCCAGTCTGCTTCTATACTTAATCGTCTATTTATACCATTAGGAATCCAGGGTTGTGAATCATGCTTCATTTGGTTGATAGTGTTTTTTTCTTTTGCACGAGATATTGCTGTAATATTTCCAGTGATGGATATTTGCTGGCTTTTGGCATATTGAAGGTCAACATAGCGATAGTCTATGAGAGGATAAATATTGGCTTGTGGGAATTTTTTTTCGTTCTTGGATAATGGTTCCTGTATGTGGTAATGCAATGCTCGCATATCAAAACTATTTTTTTCGCCAGTTCCTGTCAGATATATTTGATTTATGTTTATTCTTTTGCTAAGAGCATCTGAATAATAGTTATAAGAAAGCTGGCCAGAAGTTTGTTTTTTCAGGTGCCATCCAAGATTCCATATAGGATTTATCTCGAACTCTGCAATGGATGCTAGCATTGCTTGGTGGCGTTCTTCACCTGATTCAACGTTATTATTATACATGTAAGCTGCATGTAATGTATGTTTGCCGCTGTGAAAGTACTTGCGCAGTTCCATTTCACCTAAAATCCCTTTTTTAGGATGAGGAGAAAACGTAAAGGTTGCATCTGAGTTATCAGATATAACCAAATAATATGGTATGCCAACTCCGAATCTTTGTTTCTCTCCGGAAGAAAATAATGGTGTGAGGAAACCTGTTTTGCGGACTACAGTTTCATCTGGAATTTCAATCAACGGAAAATAGAATATGGAATTTCCGAAAATTTCTAAATAAGGCTTCTCTAGGCGTATAGTATGTGTCTTCCTATTGAGGATAGCTCTTTTAGATTTTACTATCCAAAAAGGAGGGCGACTGTTCGGTTTTGAACAGCTAGAACAAGCTGTGTACGTCCCTTTATCAAATATAGTTCTTTGCCCGATGATTTGCGCACTTGAAGCGGTTAGATAGGTTTCGTCTGCTGGAATCTTGATGGTGAGGTTCTTGATGATACCATTTGTAAAATCATCAGTTATGTCAAGATATTCTGCATGTATTTGGCGTTTATCAGGCTCAATGAGTTTAATATTACCGCTAGCAATAATTCTATGGTTCTTATGATTAAATGTTATGTCGCGGGCAGATAAATGATATCCTTTATATTCTATTTTTACGTTTCCAACAGCAGTGGTAGTGCTTCCTTCGGAATTAAGAACGATCTCGTCTGAAGATATATCTAGTTCTGAGTGACGATTAGTTTCGTTCTTTTTTATTTTAGAAGGAGTACTCGTGGTAGTTTGTTCATTGGAGGGGGGCGTCCCTTGGGGGGTTATTATATTAAATGCTAGAAAAAAAGTAGTTGCACCTATTAGATGTCTGTAATTATATCGCAATGTTAACCGTCCTCTTTCTGCAGAAGAATTAATATGCTAAGGGATATTGTGAGAATCACTGGAATTAACGCGGCGGCAACAGGAAGCAAAATGCCACTTTTCCCAAAGGATTTCATGATTGTTATAATAGTATAAAGCATAAATCCAGAAAATATTCCGTATGCCACGATAATACGAGGCTGATTAGATCGACTAAATTCTAAAGACACAGAGGCCGCTATCAAGGTCATAGCTACAAGCATGAGTGGTATAACTATGAGAAAATAGAATTGAGTTTCCGCACGATAGTTATGAAAAATGTTTGATTTATTAGAGAAACTCATCTTTTTGATTATTTCATAAAAGGAACGCGATGCGAATTGTTCAGAAAATTTTTGAAAACCATCCATTTTAATAGGGATATTGAGTGTCGTTGAATTTTTATCAATTGGAATCCTGCCATATTGATACTCAACTACTTTTTTGAGTTTTACTTTGTCATTGTATATGATAGCAAGATCGGCATCTTTTCGATGAATAATTTTGTTTTTT
The DNA here is from genome assembly GCF_000590865.3 of Candidatus Liberibacter asiaticus. Classification (NCBI taxonomy): domain Bacteria; kingdom Pseudomonadati; phylum Pseudomonadota; class Alphaproteobacteria; order Hyphomicrobiales; family Rhizobiaceae; genus Liberibacter; species Candidatus Liberibacter asiaticus. The sequence continues at coordinate 288,021 of NZ_CP010804.2, read as the reverse complement.
TTATCAATAGTAATAGAAGTGAAATCTTCCCAGATATGATTTTCTGATAGTTTTTTTTTTGCACCTATGAAGATATCTTGCTGAGGATTGCTTATTTGCATCCAAGGGATGATATCTGATTTTTGTTTGTCGCCATTATCTTTCCATTGTTGTATGAGATCGATGCCTATTTTTTCTCCTGATGTAGCAATCGGATTGATCACTAATACTGTAAAAATCCCTAATAGAATAGATCCAACGACAAAAGGATTGAGTAGTTGCCATATGGAAATTCCTATGGCACGTGAGATCACTAATTCACTGGTTCTGTTTAGGTTAAAAAAAACAACTATGTTCACAACTAGTGTGATAAATGGAATGATTTGTTGAATGATTAATGGTACGCGCGTAGCTGCTAGTACCGCTCCACGAGATATGCTATAATTGGGTAATTCGCCCATTTGATTCTGTATTTCATTCAAGTCAATAACGAAAACCAATATCATAGCTCCTAATAAGAAGTACAAAGTAGTTTTCAAATAGTATTTGAAAAAGTATCGCCATAAGATGCCTGGCATGGAATCTCCATTATCATCACAAATATAGTTCATTAAATTATTATATTTTCGTATACTTCTTCTTAATCATAAGGAGAAATATGCTGGATATGCAAAAAAGGAATAGATATAAAATAGGGATGTAGTAAGGATTTTGTTCAATTTTATGTATAATATAAGAAAATCCCCAAAAAACCCCGAAAGATATAGATAGCGATATGAAGATAGGATGTATTTTCTTACGCTGACGGACCAATGCTCTTTTATCGGCTGCAACTATAGAAATCAACCCAAATATTACGGGAAATAGCCACTGTGTCAGTCGCTTGTGAAATTCTGAACGATATGTCTCTAGGAGTTCTGGTCGATAGTTGGGATTATTAGGGTTGGGATTGAGAAGAAAGGATAGATTTTGATCGTTTGCTTTGAGTACAATGGTTGAGGAATTAGCAGATTCTGTCTGTAGAGTATAAGATTTAAATTTCATAATTGATATGTCTTTAGATATAGGCGATTTTCTATGTACTTCACCGTCATTTAAAATTATTGCTTGTCTATCTAAATCTATGGATCCACTCTGTGCGTAGTATATTTTGTGCGTTTGAGTATCACGTGAGTCCACTATGAAAATCCCTTGTAAGGTATTGTTTGGATTATATTTTGAAATTTTGATATATAAATCGTCATCAAGGCGGAAGAATAAATTTTCTTCTAGATAAGAGAACGTGAGCGCTAACTGTGCTTTTGCGCTGAGTTGTTTAATGGTAGAGCGACATTTGGGTTCTATGATATTTTCTGATATGAATAAAAATATACTCAATAAGATAGCTAAAAATAAAACAGGTTTTATAAGTGTAATGCGTGATGTACCTGTATTATCAATAATTAACAGTTCTGTATTTCGATTCATGGAAGTGAGGACATTAGTGGTTTCCATCGCAAAGCAGAAAGGAGTAACCATTGGAAGTACTGTTGGAATGAGATAGCCAGATATTTTGAGCAAAATATTTAGGGATTCAGTACTGCTTGATACAAGATTGATCCGTTGTAAAATTTGTATTACCCATGCGATAAAAACTATAAAAAGGCATGACATGAGAAATGATCGGCCTATGCAACGCAATATATAAAGCTCAAACGATTTCATAGGAAAGATAAAAAATCCCAAAGACAGTTTCTGTGGAGTATAAAAAACACTGTGCATTGCAATTTTTGCCGTGAGCACTGTGTTTGTATTCCCCGAAGTGGTTAGGTACATATCATCACCTTATTACACATAAAGAGGATTGTCAGCCGTATTTTTGTATTTTATAAAGAGGGTACTTATGGATTTATAGTACACAAAATAGGTAAGATCAAAATTATGGATATAAAGTTTTCATTTGCAAAGAATCCTTCTATTAAACAGGAAGGATTAGCGATTCTTTTAAAAACGAGTTTTTCCGATGTAGCAGGTCTTTCTCTTATTGGTTCTCCAAGTATTGTCATGCGTGCGGTATCTGTTAAAAACTTTATAGGTGAATCTAAATCGCATTTAAACATTCTAGCTCCCGTAGATTGTGTATGGGATCGTTTAGTTGTTGCTGGTATTGGTGATCCTAGGGATGCTAATTTTTCTTGGTTAAAAGCAGGTGGAAGTATTGCCTCTTATATTGAAGAAGACAAAAATATCGAAATATTTGTTGATGTACCTGAATATCCTATCACTAAAGCAGAAATCAGAGATCTTGTTCTCGGATTTATGCTGAAGACTTATACTTTTGATCAATATAAAACTAAGAAGAGAGAGAGTTCTTCTCCACGGTCTAAGGAAAATATCTCTGTCACGATCGTGACAGAGATGATTCAGCAATCTTCTCAAGTTGTAGCGGATATTCAATCTGTTGTTAAAGGAGTGAATCTAGCTCGAGATATTATCAATGAACCTGCCAATGTTTTGGGTACAGATGAATTTTGCAAACAAGTCAGGAAACTGGAAAGTCTTGGAGTTGCAGTAGAAATCCTCGATAAGGAAGCCATGCATAAGCTTGGAATGAACGCTCTTTTGGCTGTGGCTCAGGGGTCTTCTCGTCCTCCATATTTAGCTGTAATGAAGTGGGAAGGTGGAGATTCAGAAGAGCAACCCCTTGCTTTTATAGGAAAGGGAGTCGTATTCGACACTGGAGGAATTTCTATTAAGCCTTCGCATGGGATGGAAGAAATGAAAGGTGATTTGGGTGGTGCTGCAGCCGTTACTGGATTACTGCATGTTTTAGCGGAGCGAAAGGCGAAGATCAACGCCATTGGTGTTTTGGCTCTTGTTGAAAATATGCCTGGTTCTTCTGCACAGCGTCCTGGCGATATAGTGCGGTCGATGTCCGGTCAAACCATTGAAGTTATTAACACTGATGCAGAAGGAAGGCTGATTCTTGCGGATGCGTTGTGGTACTGTCGCACTCATTATAATCCTCATTTGATGATTGATTTGGCCACGTTGACAGGTGCAATGGTGGTTTCTCTAGGGAATATTTACGCTGGATTGTTTGCAAATAATGATGTGTTAGCAGAACAATTGCTTTCTTCTGGATTGTCTACAGGAGAGCTTCTCTGGCGTATGCCTATGAATGAGGAATATAATAAACTCATTGAAAGTAAGTTTGCTGATATGAAAAATATTGGGGGGCGGGGTGCTGGATCTATTGTAGCTGCTCAGTTTTTGGAAAAATTCGTACAAGATGCTTCTTGGGCGCATATAGATATTGCTGGTGTAGCGACGGGAGGATATCCTAAAGAGATTAATCAATCTTGGGCATCAGGATTTGGAGTGCGTTTGTTAGATGAATTTGTGAGAGCTTTTTATGAGAAATGAGAACTCTTCTTTTTTATCGCTTCAAAAACGATTGGGAGTATAACCTCCTAGTTTTGTTGCAAGATGAGTATGAAAAAGGTAAAAGGGTCTCTGTTCAATGTGGGTCTGAAAGGGTACGTGATTCATTAAATGAGTACTTGTGGACGTGGAAAAAAGATGGTTTTCTTCCTCATGGTGTAGATGTGGGAGATGAGGGGGATTTTTCTTCTTTTCAACCAGTTTTGCTGACGATAAGCTCTTTGAATGCTAATACCTCTACTATACGGTTTCTTGTAGATGAGGCTTCCATGCATATAGGGGATGTAGATTATTACGAGAAGGTAGTTTTTATTATAAACACTGATGATCAGGGGAGTCTTGAATGGGGGCGTGCACATTGGCGAAGCCTTAAAAATAGTGGATATGCGCCAGATGTTATATGAGTATCTAGCCTGTTATAAACAAATTGTGTTTGGAAAAGAAAATTTTTATTGAAATTCCCTGGATCGATTACAATGTTTAATATATTGTGATAGGATGGATAAGAGGTTCGCGATTACTATAATATGCGATTTGATGATAAATCAAAGATTATGAGAATTTAAAATAGGATTGATATGGTTATAGAAAAAACTTTTTCAATGATCAAACCTGATGCTGTGAAGCGTAATTTGATCGGCTCTATTGTTAAAGAGTTAGAAGATTATGGGTTATGCGTAGTAGCTGCTAAGTTTTGTTGGATGAATAGAAAACAGGCCGAAGATTTTTATCTAATTCATAAGGATCGTCCTTTTTTCCCTGAATTAGTACAGGCAATGATTTCGGGTCCAGTTTTTTTGCAGGTTCTTAAAGGAGAGGAGGCTATTTCCAAAAACCGTGAGGTTATGGGAGATACTGATCCTAAAAAAGCCTTGAAAGGTACTATCCGTAATAAATATGGTATTTCAATTGGCGAAAACTCGATTCATGGTTCGGATTCTTTGAAAACTGCATTGGAAGAGATATCTTATTGGTTCGCTAGAAATGAAATTATAGGATAGAGTTCGCTTTTTTTTTTAGTGATGTATGAATGATATATTCTAAATCTTATGAGGTTTTCCCTGACGTCTTCTTTTGTTGATTCGATTGAAAAGAAAGAGGAGTTTTACAACACGAATGATGCATCCTTTTATTTTTGACGGTATGGGGAATATTAGATTTTTGAAATTCAATGGAGAAGGGGGATATTCTAAATATTACAGGAATTTTATAATATCATGTCGAACGTATCGCGTTTTTACGGCAATTTTTTGAAATAGATAAATTGATAGTGTGGGTCATGGGATCCTGTGTTTAATTAGCACTTACAAAGGATCTTTTTTTGTGAATCATCTATTTTCGAAGCTTCGGTGGGTATATCTACTGTAAGTAATTGGCGGACATATGTCTGAAGATCAAGTCATTCTATTTCGTTTTGTGTCCTCTTGCATCAAAAGATGAAATTGTCTTCAAAGATAGTGGCAAGTATAATACTTATTATGAATAAGGTTGATCGTTTTTTTATCTTTAAAAGAATTTTTCTATGGGATAGAGGCAGTGTCTTATAAAGATGCTTCCATCATATTTATTTGTATAATGTTATAACAAGCATTTTTACCATGTTGATATATTGAGGTTATTATAAATATACAACGTTCTTATCTCTTTTATAATATTTATTTTATAGTCTAAAGAGAATTTTTTATCAAATATACATTTCAAAAAAGATATTACGGAAATAATTTATGGTTTTTGACACAAAGTTTATTTTTTATTCTAAAAAGTTAATAAAATCTTGTACAGGGCATTTCTTCATCATAACAGCATTACTCATGCCAGTTATGTTAGGGGTAGGTGGTATGCTCGTTGATGTAGTGCGTTGGTCGTATTATGAACATGCTTTAAAACAAGCGGCTCAAACAGCTATTATTACTGCTTCAGTGCCATTGATACAATCTTTAGAGGAGGTTTCTTCTCGCGCAAAAAATTCTTTTACATTTCCAAAACAAAAGATAGAGGAGTATTTGATACGTAATTTTGAGAATAATCTAAAGAAAAATTTTACCGATAGAGAAGTGAGAGATATTGTTCGAGATACGGCAGTGGAAATGAATCCTCGGAAATCGGCATACCAAGTTGTTCTTTCTTCGCGCTATGATTTATTGCTCAATCCTTTGTCTTTATTTTTAAGATCTATGGGGATAAAGTCGTGGCTAATACAAACTAAAGCTGAAGCCGAAACAGTTTCTAGAAGTTATCACAAAGAACATGGTGTATCCATTCAATGGGTCATTGATTTCTCTCGTTCCATGTTGGATTATCAAAGAGATTCTGAGGGGCAACCACTGAATTGTTTTGGTCAACCTGCTGATAGGACTGTGAAATCGTATTCTTCGCAGAACGGTAAAGTTGGAATTAGGGACGAAAAATTATCCCCTTATATGGTTTCTTGTAACAAGTCTTTATATTATATGTTGTATCCAGGCCCATTAGATCCATCGTTGTCAGAAGAGCATTTTGTTGATTCTTCTAGTCTCCGGCACGTGATTAAGAAAAAACATCTTGTACGTGACGCATTGGCTAGCGTAATCCGGAGTATTAAGAAAATAGATAATGTTAACGATACAGTACGAATGGGAGCAACTTTTTTTAACGATCGAGTTATATCTGATCCTTCTTTTTCTTGGGGGGTGCATAAACTGATAAGGACTATAGTGAAGACATTCGCTATAGATGAGAATGAGATGGGGTCTACAGCTATTAATGATGCGATGCAAACAGCGTACGATACAATCATTTCCTCGAATGAGGATGAAGTGCATCGAATGAAAAATAATCTAGAGGCGAAAAAATATATAGTATTGTTGACAGACGGAGAGAATACTCAAGATAATGAAGAAGGAATTGCAATATGCAATAAAGCTAAATCACAAGGCATAAGAATAATGACAATAGCTTTTTCAGTGAATAAGACGCAGCAAGAAAAAGCGCGATACTTTTTAAGTAACTGTGCGAGTCCAAATAGTTTTTTTGAAGCTAATAGTACTCATGAACTTAATAAAATTTTTCGTGATCGTATAGGCAATGAGATTTTTGAACGCGTGATTAGAATCACGAAATAAGAATTATTCTTCTTTAATACAAGGTGCAGTGGGGAAGTAGTATGATGGATGCTTAGATAATCGAAAAACTTTAATGGGTTGAAATATACACAAAGTAGTTAATGTTAATTATAACAACATATTTTCTTTTATGTTTCATTGCATTGCGTCAAAGTTTTTTATTGATGATGAGGGAGGATTATCATATTATGGCGTGGTGTGTGCAACAAAGAGGCATAATCTCTCCAAGGAGGCGACACCGATGATAATCTTTGAATCATCATAATCGGCTCGTGAATGTATTATGTGCATGTCATTAAATTCGTAAGCATAATGTATTACCGATTATTTTTAAAAATATTCAGAAGATGCGCACAATTTTGAAAACCAGTGGCCATATTTAATAATGGTAGGTGAATTTCTTTCTTTGGATTATTATTAATTTTTCAGAAGATACTCTTCTGAAATGTATAACGCGACCAAGTAGAAATATAGAAAAATGCATCTCTTTAGATTATTACCTAGCTATTGTAAGGAGATCATCGTGATTTTATTTGGCTAGCAAAAGACGCTAGAAGAGCGAACAAGATAAATCATTCAATTCCTATATATTTATTGAATAACTTAGGATCTAACTTCTTCTCCCATCGGCTTACGACGACTGTCATCACTGCATTTCCAATGAAATTTGTCACTGAACGGCATTCTGACATAAATCTGTCAACGCCTAATATCAAGGTCATGCCTGCAATTGGTAATGATGGAACTAAGGTTATGGTCGCAGCTAGGGTTATAAAAGCGGATCCTGTCACTCCTGCTGCTCCTTTCGACGATACCATTGCTATTAAAAGGAGAGAGAGCTGATCCGTCAAGCTTAAAGGAACATTGGTTGCCTGTGAGATGAATAATGTTGCCAATGTTATATAGATGTTGCTACCATCAAGATTAAAAGAATATCCTGTAGGCACAACCATACTCACGATTGAACGGTGGCATCCAGCTTCTTCCATTTTTTTCATTAATCCAGGAAGGGCAGATTCTGAGGAAGAAGTACTTAAAACTAAAAGGACTTCTTCTTTTAGAAAAATGATTAGTTTGATTATGGAAAACCTGCAAAATCGTGCTAAAATTCCTAGGACTCCTAAAATAAAAAAAGCAGATGTGGCATATAAACAGAACACTAAGAATATAAGATTAGAGATTGAAGATAGGCCATACTTTCCTATTGTAAAGGACATGGCGCCGAATGCTCCTAGAGGCGCAATTCGCATAACAATGGAGACCATTCTAAAAACAGGGAAATTAATTTCTTCAAGACATTTTCTAATAGTATCTGACTTTTCTCCCACCAGAGAAAGAGAAATTCCAAAGAGTAAAGCCACAATTAATGTTTGTAATATATTTCCAGATGTCAAAGCACTCAAGGCTGTATCAGGGATCATATCTTGCATAAATCCAATAAAAGACTTCGCATGAGATGATTTGATATGTGCGATACTTTCTGTATTCAGGGACTTTAAGTCGACATTCATTCCAATGCCAGGTTTAGCTATATTTCCAACGATTAATCCAATAACTAGCGCGAACATTGAAAATACAAAGAAGAGGAACATTGCCTTCCAAAAAATTTGCCCAATCACCTTCATATCTTTCATCCGTGCAATCCCTGTGGAAACGGTAAGGAATATTACAGGTGTTATGAGCATCTTTGTTGTTTTTACGAAGATATCACCCAGCGGCTGCATTTGCACGCCTATCTGTGGAACAAAGTGACCAAGCGCCATGCCACTGAAAATCGCTACAAGGACTTGAATATAAAGAATCTTATATAAAGGGGGACGAATATCTCCATGAACTTGAACTGATTCCTTCATAACATTTTCTCACATCTGTTGCAATATTAAGGTTTTCGCATGTTATACGATCATTATAGAAACGGATTTTTACACGTATCTGTGCATAAAATCTATAGAAATTTCTTATCAATAACGAATATTATAGCTTGCATGGAATTTTTTTAGAATTTCCAGCGTACTTTTCGGTATATGTATCTGTATTTTAGAGATATTTAAATTTTATTGCATCCTTAGTTATCAAAAAATATTTATTGACTGGAGTGGCATTTTAATAATTTTGTTGTGTTGAGAGGATGAGATTGTTGATTGGGAAATTTTTGTTGATTACCTTTCAAATATTTTAGGCCAGTTATCGGTAATGGGATGAATGATTTCTTGTGCGAGAGTAGTGTTTTTTGCTGTGAAAAGAACTTCAGCGGGGAATCCATTGCGTAGTTCTATATTGTTATCGGAGAAAGCAAGGTCAGTGATTTTCAAAATTACTTCATAATATTCTTGTGTTTGTAAATTATTATCCTGTTGTGAAATGATGGGATCTATTTTTTCGATGATTGCTTTGAATTTTTTTTCTCGAATATCAGCATAATGTGGAAAACGTACTGTAGCTGTGTAACCCTTTTTGACGTGTTGAATTTGCTTAGGTGTAACTTTTGCTCTGATATAGGTGAGCTTACTATGAGGTACTATTTTCATTAAGGGTTGTGATTGTTGTGCGTAGTTACTAGAAGAAAAACTTTGATTATATACAATCGTTCCAGCAATTGGGGACAAAATAGTTTTTTGCTCTCTTGTTTTTTCAAGGATAGTCAATTTTGACATTTCGTCTGCGAAAGTTCGTTGGTTTTGTTCTAAATCGCGCGATATTTCTTTGAGGTAATTAGCAAATTCTAGATTTGCTTCATCATATAGCTCATTGATATGACGTAACATATTTTTCTGTTCATGGATGTTTTCTCGTAGTTCAAGGGTGCTTTTATATACGATTCTTTCTTGTTGATTTAAATCATTTTGGCTGACAGCATTTTTTTCAAAAAGATTTTTCATCATTGTTAAATCTTTTTGATGAGATGATAAGAGTGCACGTAATAGAGAACTTTTATTTTCTAGATCAAGGCGATTCAAATAAATACTGCGCATACGTGTTAATTTCATCTTTAATGATCTGTATACACTGGATATCCCATAATTAAAAACTTTGGAGCAAGTGGAGTGATACTTTCCTAAAAAGTCCAATAGTTGTTCTTCGCGGGACTCAAAAGCTTTTTCGAGGACATCGTATTTGTTGTTTAGAAAGTCTAATGCAGATTTCTCAGTGTCTATATGGCATCGTAAATTTTTAATAGATACTTTTTTCAGATCAATTAAATCTGTTGTTTCGATATCTTCAAATGTTAAAAGGGGTGTTCCCTGTAGGATCTGTGAACCATTTTCTACTTGAAATTTTTTGATTATACCAGAAAAGGGAGACTTTATTTCAACGACATTATCCTCATTTAAAATTTCTCCTGAAGAGGAAACAGATATTTCTATTGGAAGTAGAATCGACCATGTAATCAGTCCGATGATCCCAATAATAGATAACAGAGTCATCCTTTTAAGGGATGCAGGGTGATTTCTTTTTAAATTTTTCCACATAAAATGATGCATTATTTTAAATTTTTATCTGATTGTGAGTGACGGTATTGAATTTGAAAATATCTTGTGTTAGTCCAAAAAGGGAGCCTTGTATAGGATGGAATATCAGCGAAAAATCTGACATGCTGATAATTGTTGGATCATGAGATATTATGACAATTGTTTTTTTATTTTCTTTGAATTGTTTGAGCAGTGTATAGAAGTTATTCTTCGCTTCATTATCTAAGTGATAGAGTGGCTCATCCATCAAAAGAATTGCAGGATTATTAGCTATGATGCGTGATAAACGGATTTTTTGTACGATATTATAAGGGATTTCATCAGAACAATAAGTAGTTTGATATCCATTTTTAAGGGATAAAATATCTTCGTGGCATCCTACGATTTTTGCTGTCTTTTGGGCAATGTGTAATGAGTTTTGATCATGAGATAGGATGATATTTTCTGTAATGCTTATAGGAAATAAACTACAGTGTTGTGAAAGATAACCAATTTGTGCAGAAAATTTTTCAATGAAATCGCGAGATATTTGTCTGTCACCAAAAGAAATAGTGCCTTTTTCTAGTGTAAGTAAACCGAGCATGCAAAGTAAGAAATTGCTTTTCCCGCATCCACTTGGTCCAGCAATAATACAACAAGACCCTTCTGGGATAGTAAAAGATAGATTTTGACAAATAAGACGAGATGTTTTTTTATCTCGGAATACTATGTTTTTTGCGGTAATGGTATTATTGGATAGGCGCATGCTTATGGGCTCTTTTTTCGAATCGGATGAATTTAAAAGAGTGGTAAAATCATTTAAATTTATGAGATATTTTAAAGATTTAAGGCCTACATTCAGAGATTTTTTTGAATTGATGATTTGTTCTAAGGGTGCCATTGCTCGAGCAGTAATAATGGAAGTCGCTATAATAGCACCAGCCGATAATTTTTGATGGATAACCAACCAGGCGCCAATCCCTAGAATTGAAGACTGTAAAGTCATGCGGAGTGTTTTTGTTACAGAGATTCCAAAATAGTATTTTTTTGCGATAAGTGATTGATATTCTTGTGAAGTAGCACGTTTTTTATTCCAATATGTTAATAAAAAATCACGTGTGGAAGGAGCATATATGTATTCTGAATTATGCAGTATTGCTTTTCCGAAATTTATTTCATCTTGTCGACTCTTTTTGTATCTGCGTTCTAATCGTTCATTATTAGCTTGAAATAAAATAGTTATAGTAAGCAGTAGGATTCCACTTAGGATTGCCCAAGATCCTAATATTGGGTGAATACAAAAACTTAGTATAATAAAGATTGGAGTGAATAGGATGTCAAGCAAGGCAGGTAACACAGGTGACGTGATAAATTGTTTGAGCTGATCTAGTGATGAGATGATGGAGAAAAGAGATGTGCCATCCATTTCATATTTTTTAGTCACGGTTATGATATAAGGTTTAAAAAAACGTTCTATCAAATGAGATGACTCTATAAGTAGTCTTGAGCGTATTAAATCAAAACCAAAGAATAGTGCGTAGAGGAAAAGTGTTATGGTGCTTAAGGCGATCAGATTAATTTTGCTCTGCGTACCGATGACACTATCATAGATGTGCATCATGTATAGAGGATTAGTCAAATAAAGAATATTTATAAAAAAACTCGGCAATATAGTAATACAAAAAAATGAGAAGTATATTTTCATAAAATTAGCAGAGTATTTTAAGTGATACATGAAAAATCCTTATATTTATTATTAAAATTAATTATAAAAATTATATTTCAAATATTGTGTTTATTGATCATCGCAATAGCGTTTTTATGGTATTACAAATTATAGACTTTGAGCTAATTAATTAATAATATAAATAAGGAATATTTATATAATAATTAAAAAAATGATACTCCACATTTTATTAAAGAAGGTCTTGGATTTTCATTTCAAATATTTAAAATTATTTAGAAGAAAAGTGAAATAATGCATAATATAAAACCGGTTTATACAACTGAAAGAATCGCAGATCATCTGTTGCGTGATCAATATTGGTCTAATTATTTTATACGGTATAAGCCTGATGTATTGACAACTCATCGGTTATCTTTTGATATCACCGAGTTAAATCCTAATGCACAGGAAGTTGCTCGTTGGGCGCTAGGCGAATGGTCTAAAGTTGTAGATCTTACTTTCGAGGAGACCTCTATCCATTCTGATATTAAATTCATCAGTTCCAATAATGGATATGTTTGTACTCCTCGATATGATTCTAGATATTTCATGGAAATTAATTTTGATAAAGCAGACGTATGGAGATATGGCATAGGGAAAGGAACGATTTTATCGCATAATGCACTGCATGAAATTGGACATGCGCTAGGGTTGATGCATCCAGGTTCATATAATGGTGGTTATCCGGTATATGGAGTTGATAATGATTATGAGAATGATTCCTTTTTGACTTCCGTTATGTCTTATTTTATGCCACAAGATAGTATGATGGATGCTTCTTTCGGTTACTGTGCTACGCCAATGGTTTCTGATATTGTCGCTGTGCAAAAAATATATGGTGCACCTAAGGGATCGCTGGGAAATAATATTTACAAAATTGAGGTTCAACAAAAGGATAGTCCTTTTATTCAAACAATTTACGATTCAGGCGGTGATGATTTATTAGATTTAACATTGATAGGAGGGGTTAAAAATTACATTGATCTCAATACGGAATCTTGGTCTAGTATTGGTGGATATGAGAAAAATATGACAATCGCACAGCACACTGTTATAGAATCAGTTGTTGGTAGCAGTGGTAATGACGTTGTAATTGGTAATAGTGCGAATAATGTTTTCTTTGAATCTTCTGGCAATGATGTTTTCGATGGATCGAGTGGATTGGATACATTTTTCTATTACGCGCCAAGTTATTTGTACAAAATTTACCGTTTTGAAAATGCAATTATTGTTTATGATGCGAACGAGCATAAACAAGATTTTCTCTCAGATGTTGAGAGGTTGCGTTTTGCGGATCAATGTATCGATTCCGTTAATGTAAAACAAAGATCTATTTTGGAATACACTGCATCTTATGAAGATCTTATACAAGTTATAGGACAAGATGTTTTTGAATCAATGAAACATTTTTATGAATTTGGTTTGTCCGAAGGACGGGATATTACTTTTGATTCATATTTATATCTTGGCAGTTACGATGATTTACGGAATGTCTTTGGTTCTGATAGGGGTGCTGCAGCTCGACACTATATTACACATGGAGTGAAAGAAGGGCGAAATCCAGATGCGTTTAAGGCTCTAGAATATATTGCATCACATGAAGATTTGATAAATGCATTTGCTGATGCACCAGATCTTGTTCAAGTCGGGAAAGATCATTTTTCCAATTTTGGTTGTGAAGAAGGTCGTTTTGTTACTTTTGATTCATATTTATATCTTGGCAGTTACGATGATTTACGGAATGTCTTTGGTTCTGATAGGGGTGCTGCAGCTCGACACTATATTACACATGGAGTGAAAGAAGGGCGAAATCCAGATGCGTTTAAGGCTCTAGAATATATTGCATCACATGAAGATTTGATAAATGCATTTGCTGATGCACCAGATCTTGTTCAAGCTGGGAAAGATCATTTTTCCAATTTTGGTTATGAAGAAGGTCGTTCTATTACTTTTAATCCAGATTTATATCTGACTAGTTACGATGATTTATGGAATGTCTTTGGTTCTGATAGGAGTGCTGCAGCTCAACACTATATTACGCATGGGATGAAAGAAGGTCGTGCTTTGGGAATATCTGGTATGCAGTTTAAGTCTGTTATGAATTTATCAGAAAAATCGCGTGATAAAGCTGATTTATCTCTTTCGTTCGACCATAAAAAAGTAGATTTATATACAGATTACTTTGGAGACGGGAATTATTATGATAGTGATTTATATTCTATGCATGATATAAATCATGATTTTTCCTGATAGATATGAAATTGATTATTATTGTTTTATTCGTTTGCAAAGGTTGGAAATTATACATGATTGGCATTGTGGTTTCCGAGCCTTGCAGACGTATCGCCCGTGTAAAACAAGCCAATAGTGTGCATTATATTGATGTTTAGGGGGAATAATACGCAACAGAGATTGTTCAACCTTATTGGGGGTTTTTCCAGGTGCTAGTCCAATTCTATTGGAAATGCGAAATATATGGGTATCTACGCCGATGGTCGGTATTCCAAAAGCCATGGATAAAATAACATTAGCGCCTTTTCGTCCTATTCCGGGTAATCGTGTTAGCCCTTCTAATGTTTGAGGTATTTTATTATCAAATTCATTGATGAGTATATGGGATAAAGAGATAATATTTTCTGATTTTTTTCGATAGATACCAATAGTTCTTATATAATTTTGGAGTTTTTTTTCTCCTATCGCGAGCATTTTTTGAGGGGTATCAGCTATCTCAAATAGGTGCTTTGTCGCTTTATTTACATTGACATCTGTGGATTGTGCTGATAGCAGAACTGCCACAATCAGCGTAAAATGATTGACGTAATATAATTCTCCTTTGGGCGAGGGCCATTTTAGAGAAAAAAGATAAAAAATCTCTTCTAATTCTTTGGGAGTATATAAACACCCTAAGGGGCTATTTCCTTGATAGCTATCGCTTTTTTTTGATGAAACCATCATAGTTCCCATCTACTGTAATAAAGAAAGAACGACTCCACAATTACTATAGTTAAAAAATATCAGTAATACTTTTGAGAACAATGAGAACAAACAGCCATGACGAGATTATATTTATGTTTTATCAAAGTTTATCATTCAATTTCCCTCGGTTTTTAGGAAGCATGAAAGCAGGCATATTGCCTCTAAATCCTAAAGAATCCGCATCATTTTCTTGTATATCCTGCTGTAATTTCGATATCTTTTCTGATTCTTTTAGTGGAATATGCGATTTTTGAGAGGAGTAATTTTTCTTTCGACGATCAAATCCTGTTGATTTTTGGGGGATAGGGTTATTTTTTCTAGCATGATTGTGTTGTGCTATATCTATTTTTTCTAGAGGAGGATTTAAACTCGATAGATCCCCATTGAGCCAATCGACTTTTTTTTCTATAAGCTTTTCAATGGCATCAATATGTTTAATGTCCTCTTTTGCGACTAGAGTAAAGGCTTTGCCATGGCGTCCTGCGCGTCCTGTTCGTCCAATTCTATGAATATAATTTTCAGCTCGATTAGGAACATCAAAGTTGAACACATGTCCGACATCAGGGATATCTAGTCCACGAGCCGCTAGATCAGAAGCAACCATTAGCTGAATAGTTCCTTCTTTAAAATTACTTAATATTTTCATGCGGGATCTCTGATCTATGTTTCCATGAATGGCACAAACTGAAAATCCTTGCTTTTCTAGTGAGTGACAAAGATTCACAACATTCTTTTTTTGATTACAAAAGATGATACCATTTTTCATGGTATCTTGCGATTGTAATAATTGTTGTAGGAGGGCACATTTTTTAGAATATTGCGCATATGTAGCAACAAAACAGTGTTCTATAGTTTCGGCAGTTGAAGAAGGTGTATTTACTTCAATGCGTTTGGGATTCTGCAGAAAATTTTCAGATACTTTCTGAAGCTCATCTGTCATAGTAGCGGAAAACAAAAGGGTTTGACGGGTAAAGGGTACTAGACTCGTGATATTCTGAATATAGGGTATAAAACCCATATCGAGCATTCTATCGGCTTCATCGATTACGAGGATTTCAATATTGTTCATTAATAACTTTCCTCTGTTAAAATGATCCAATATTCTACCGGGGGTGCATATCAAGACATCTGCACCTCTTTCTAACTTTTTGTTTTGTGCCTCGAAAGGAATGCCTCCGATGAGAAGAGCAACAGTTAAATTATAATTCTTCCCATATTTTTCAAAATTATCCGCAACTTGTGCTGCGAGTTCTCTCGTTGGTTCCAATATTAGGGTGCGAGGCATACGGACACGAGCTCTACCTTTTTCAAGGATAGTCAGCATCGGCAACACGAAAGACGCTGTTTTCCCTGTACCCGTCTGTGCTATACCACACACATCGTGTCTTTGAAGAACCAAAGGGATAGTTTTAATCTGTATAGGTGTAGGCTTTACATACCCAGCATCTAAAACAGCACAAACAACCTTCGGACTTAGACCAAGGTCAGCAAAATCCATAAAAAAGCTCTATAAAAATCACAAAAATCCAAAATTCTCCTAGAAAGAAGCTAGCTTTATCGTATCTTGAAAACAATCAATATGCAAGACTTGATAATCCTGATAAAAGAAAAAGATAGAATAATAGGTTAACCAATATATCAAATTTTATTTTTTTTAATTTGCTATTGTTTTTTGTTCATACCAGAAAAATTATCGAACGTATTGTTGATAATTTTAGAAATATTGGAGAAAAATACCACAGCTTCCTATCACGGATTCTTCTTTACCAGTGCCGATCTCGGAATTAATAGGGGGTATTAATAATAGATACAACTTGAATTATGTTACAATCCAAGCCTTTTTGACGTAACTTTGAGAGTTCTTTTTGTACTCTAGAATCAAAATCTTATCACGAGGTTTAACAAGATATCCTGCATCTATCAATTCCTACTTAATATATTGAAGTATCATTTTTCTCGGTACTGTTGGTGAACAGCTAATGTATCTCTATGTTTATCGAGGGCATTAATATATTTTTACTATATTAAATATAGTAGCAATTTTTTAAATTATTTCTTCTTTACAAAGAATATTTTTTCGTATCAGGCTTTAATATTAGAGACTTTTCTTTTTGACTAGAACATAATTACAGACTTAATTTTTTTTATTTTATTTCTGAAGTTGCTATAAGCAATGTCTATTAGATTCATGTTTTTATTTCCATGATAGTATTTTATCGCAAATTAGATCTGCATGACATAACATCATAATAATTTCGGTGTTTTTGCCATTTTTAAATATCATTTCCAATATGCCTTATTTTTCTTAATAGATAATAATTTTTCAGTTCCACGCAAGATTGTCGGTGTATCTCTACAGAAAAAAATTATAGGGAATTATAGTCATGCAGCCGATTACATTTTTTCAAATTGCATCGCAGCATGCAAATTGGTTGTCCGAGCGTCAGAAGATCGTATCTGAAAACATCGCTAATGCTAGCACTCCAAATTATCGTGCTAAAGATATAAGCTCTTTTGAGACGATTCTTAACCAAAATTTCTTGATGGCTCGAACGCATGAAACACATTTAAAGGAGTCAGATTCTAGTGGACTACATTGGAATGCACATGTTATTGAGGCGCCATTAGATCAGACGACAGGGGTGCAAGTATCTGGAAATACAGTAGGAATAACGAACGAATTATACAAATCTGGACATATTAAGTATTTGTATGAATTAAATACTAAATTGATAAAGAAATTGAATTCTATGGTGATGCATGTGGTAAGGGGATAAGATTATGGATTACTTAATTGCGTCTGCTCATATTGCAAACTCAGGATTGGCAGTGCAGTCGGCGCGAATGCAAATCATATCTGAAAATATTGCTAATGCTCGTACTACTGGTGATACTCCTGGTTCTGATCCATATCGACGCAAGACTATTTCTTTTGAGGAAGTAATGCATGGGAGCGGTGGTGTTCGTGTCAAGAAAATAGGTGTAGATCAATCCACTTTTGTTGAAGAATTTGATCCTGGACATCCTGTTGCAAATGCGAGTGGCATTGTGAAATATCCTAATGTCAATGTGCTTGTTGAGACAGCAGATATGAGAGAAACCAATCGGTTATATATGGCTAACCTTCAGACAATAAAGCAGTCACATGACATGATGACTACAACGTTGGATCTTTTGAGAGATTGATGATGATTGAACAAATTCAAGGCACAAATAGTTTTATTTCTCATACTGATACTATTGGGATGCGATATGATTTTACACAAAATTCAAATGAAGAAGGTGGTAGTTCTCCTATTAGTTTTTCTGCCTTATTGCAAGATATGGCTAAAGGAGCGATTGGAGATATGGAGAAAGCAGAGAATGTTTCTCTTGCCGCTTTGCAGGGTAAAACATCTATGAGAGAGGCGGTAGATCATATTATGCAGGCCGAACGAACTTTAAATTTATCAATAGCTTTGCGGGATAAAATCCTTTCGGCTGTTTCGGAAGTTTCTAAAATGCAGATATGATATATAATAACTGATAGGGATTGTGAAAATGAAAGCATTTATGATCGCAGCAGCTGGTATGTCTGCGCAGCAGACAAATCTTGAAATCATCGCCAATAATATCGCTAATATTAATACTACAGGCTATAAAAGAGCACGTGCGGAGTTTGCTGATTTTCTTTATCAAGCAGAAAAAGTAGCAGGTTCTCCGAGTCAGTCTGCAGATAAAGCTGTGGTTCCAGAAGGCATTAGTATAGGAAGTGGTGTACAGATTTCATCTGTACGTAATGTTTATACCCAGGGAGAAGTTGTGCATACTGGCAATAATCTGGATCTTGCATTAGTCGGGCGTGGTTGGTTTCAGGTAGAAACTCCGGATAAAACAGTTATGTATACACGAGCTGGCTCTTTTAATATAGATTCTAAAGGACAATTGGTTACTGCTGATGGCAATACTTTAGTGCCTGGGATTGTGATACCTGAAGAGACTAGAGAAATAAAGGTTTCCAGATCTGGTCAAATTCTAGCTGTAACGGGGAAAAACTCTGATTTTCAACCTGTAGGACAATTGCTTATTGCTAATTTTATTAATGAAGCAGGATTGCGTAACATTGGTGATAATCTTTTAGCAAGAACGTCTGTATCAGGCGATCCGATCATATCGAATCCTGATGATATTGGTTTTGCACATGTTAAACAGGGTTATTTGGAAGCATCTAATGTTGATGCCGTAAAGGAAATTTCTGAAATGATATCAGCTCAGCGTGCCTACGAGATGAATTCCAAAGTGATAGAGGCCGCTGATGAGATGTCTTCTTTAATTACTAAGATGAGATAACCAGTTGGAGATTAGACATGGATTGTGTGAGATTCTTACTCTTTTTTTCTCTCTATGTGCTTTCTTTGGATAGTTTATTTGCTAGTGTAATAGGTCATGCTGTTGTTCCTTCTGTCGTTATTAATGCGGGAGAAGTATTAAATGAATCTCGACTCAAAGAGATGCAAGTTACAAATTCGAATATTCGAGGAAATTACGCACATTCCATCAAAGATGTTGTGGGACTTGTCACGCGACGTGTTTTACTACCAGATCATGTCATACCTCTGTCAGTATTGCACCGTCCTTATGTCATCTCTCGTGGTGCTAAAGTTCGAATCATTCTCACCCAAGGAAATATGACAATATCTACCGCTGGTATTGCGCTTTCTGATGCAAGTATTGGAGATGTTATTGCTGTCAAAAATATTGATACTGGGGTCATGGTTTCTGGAAGTGTGGTAGATACCGGCACAGTTCGTGTTGTAGTAAAATGATTTTTCGTATAGCTTTTTTGATTTTTTCTCTTATTGGGTTGCATGAGATATCAGCACAGGTTGTATCTCGTATAAAAGATGTTGTTTCCCTACAATCAGGTAGGGATAATCAGCTGATAGGGTATGGTCTCGTTGTGGGGCTTCAAGGAACAGGTGATAGTTTGCGTTCATCACCTTTTACAGAACAATCGATGCGTTCTTTATTACAAAATCTTGGTATATCGACTCCAGGGGGTAGGTTAGGATCCAAAAATGTGGCTGCGGTTATGGTGACAGCCAATTTACCTCCTTTTGCTAGTCCTGGTAGCCGTATTGATGTATCAATTAATTCGTTAGGGGATGCTTCTTCTTTACGTGGTGGAATATTAGTGATGACATCTCTTTTAGGAGCTGATGGTAATATTTACGCAGTGGCGCAAGGATCGGTAGTTGTTTCAGGATTGTTTGTTAAAGGACAATCTTCTTCCTTTATGGAAGGTATATCTACGGGTGGAAAAATTGTTAATGGCGCAATTGTTGAGAGAGAATTACCCAAAAAGTTTAAGGATTCTGCGGATCTTATTCTGCAATTACGTAATCCAGATTTTTCTACTGCTATACGGATTGCTGATCAAATTAATTCTTACTCGTTAAATCGTTTTAGTAGACCCATTGCAGAAGCGTATGATTCACGAACGGTGAAAGTTTCTAAGCCTACGAATATTGATTTAACTAGATTAATGTCTGAAGTTGAAATGCTGACGGTAGAGACCGATACGCCTGCTAGAGTTATTATAAATGAACGAACCGGTACGATTGTAATCGGGGACAATGTCAGAATTTCTAAAGTTGTTGTGAGTTATGGAAATTTAACGGTACAGATTACTGAAAATGAACAAGTTGTTCAACCAAATGCTTTTTCTTCCAATGGAAGCACTGTAACTCAAAATAATACAGATCTTAAAGTATCTGATAATAAAGGATCTTTTTCTTTGATCGATGCTCCTGATCTCAATAGTCTTATATCGGGGATGAATAGCATAGGATTGAAGACAGATGGGATTATTTCTATTCTTCAAGGCATTAAAGCAGCGGGCGCCCTTCAATCAGAGATTATAATTCAATGATACTTCTGCCGATTATTTATTATTATAAAAAGCGAGATATGTTATCACAACTCTTATTTTTACTATTTTTCTTCTTACAAGGTTTTGCTAATCAGAGTTATGGGGATCCTACTCTTGTAGACAGAGAAATTCAGCAATATTGTACTAATGTTATTGATTCAGTACGAGAACGTGACTATTTGTCGCAAAAAAAAGTATTAGAAGATCTACAGAAAGATATAGAACAGCGCGTAATATTATTAGAAAACCATAAAAAAGAATACAACTTATGGTTTCAGAAATATGATAGTTTTATTATGTCATATAACAAAAATATTTTAGATATTTATAAAAAGATGGATTCGGATTCTGCTGCTCTTCAGTTAGAGCAAATAGATCCGGATATATCTTCTCATATCCTCATGCGACTTTCTCCACGTCAGTCCAGCTTAATTATGTCTAAAATGAATCCCAAGTCAGCGACCATGATTACCAATGTTGTGGCTAATATGCTTAAATTTAAGAAATTAAAAAGATCTTCGTGATGTATCGCTATTCGTTCATTGTTTTATGCTATTCGTCGTTACTATTTGGTTGTCATAGCAGTATTTCTGAAATTACTGGTATTCCACAGATGAGTCCCATGGGTTCATCTTTAGATGAAAATAATCGTATGCCTTTTCTCGGCATTGATTTTAAAAATTCCGATTCAACGAAGAAAAGTTATTCTTTATGGAGAGATTCTCATGCTGCTCTTTTTAAAGATTCTCGTGCTCTCAATGTAGGTGATATTTTAACGGTGGATATCCGGATCGATGATCAAGCCGTTTTTGATAATCAAACAGGGCGTAGCCGTAATAATTCTTTGCATAGAAAGTTATCGGGAGGGTTTTCCCTTTTTGGACAACAAACACCTCAAATGAATGGTAATCTCAATTACGATGGTGGAGGTGCTTCTTCAGGCAAAGGATCTATCAGCAGAGCGGAGAAATTAAATCTTTTGATAGCGGCTATTGTTACAGCAATATTAGAAAATGGGAATCTTATCATTAGCGGTTCGCAAGAAGTACGTGTCAATGATGAAATTCGCAGTCTCAATGTGACTGGAATCGTACGACCTCAGGATGTTGATGCACATAATAGTGTTTCTTACGATAAGATTGCCGAAGCAAGAATTTCTTATGGTGGAAAAGGACGTACAACAGAATTATTACGACCTCCTATCGGACATCAGTTAATTGAGAATCTTTCCCCACTCTAAGATTAAGGTCTTAAATATATGTCATACGATGATACAACCTCGCAATATATTCGTGGTAATCAACATAAGCTTTTTGTTACATGGTTTGTAGTGTACACATTCATTGGAATATTTTGTGGCTGGCTAGGTGGGATTGTAATGCTTTTCCTTTTTGCTGGGCAGAAAGAGGAAAAATATCAAAAATTTATACTGAACAATTTTTATGATAATAGTGTACGTTCTGTCCATACAGGTGACACGATTTCTCTAAAAAAGTTGCAAATATTTTCTCTTCAACCCATTATAACAAATTTTGATTCATCGCCTAAAGATTGGTTAAGATTAGATATCGCATTGATTTGTAAAGACATACCAGACAAGGTTTTTCTAGAAACTCTTCATCAAGATATCATGGCGTATATACGCACTGTGTCTATCAAGCAAATAACGGGTGCTCAAGGTTTTCGATATTTCAAGGAGGATATTGAAGAGCGTGTGAAACTACGTTCACAGGGTTTTGTATCAAGTGTTATATTCAGGACATTTATAATCGCATGATTAGATACTGTTTTTTTGCATTGTTTTTAGTGACACCAGAATTAGTTTTTGCGAAATCGTCTCTACATGATGTTATGAATATCCCTGCTGATTTGTCTATTTCTACTTGGATCGTGAGAACCTTTGGGATTTTTACTATTTTGTCAATCGCTCCGATTCTTCTCATTATGGTTACTTGTTTTCCAAGGTTTATCATCGTTTTTTCAATACTGCGAACGGGAATGGGAATGGGATCTGTTCCTCCTAACCTTGTTATAATCAGCCTTGCACTATTTATGACTTTCTATGTGATGTCTCCAACTTTAGATCGTTCAATAGAAATGGGAATACAGCCTTTAATGAACAATCAAATCACTGAAACGACAGCCATTCAACGTGTTGCTGAACCATTTTGGGTATTTATGAGAAATAATACTAGGGAAAAAGATTTGTCCCTTTTTATGGATATGGCTCATAGTTCTCATAGAAATACAGATATCACGAAAAATGATCATATCGAATATAGAATTTTGATACCGTCTTTTATGATTTCGGAGCTTCGACGCAGTTTTGAAATTGGTTTCCTTATTATTTTGCCATTTTTGATTATTGATATGATTGTAGCTACCATTGTTATGGCTATGGGAATGATGATGTTACCCCCAACGTCGATATCGTTGCCATTTAAAGTTATTTTCTTTGTTTTAATTGACGGTTGGAGTCTTTTAGTGGAAAATCTAGTGAAATCTTTTATTTGATTTGGATCATAAAACTAGTTTGAACATATTTCACGTATTTTAGTAATACTTGATATATGTAATTTTGATGTGCAAGCATGCCCGCGCAACGTGAAAAAAACTATTAGTGTAAGAGATAAAAATGAATGGTTTCTGATCATTCTATCTCTTTATAATAAGCTCGAATCCTCTTACTTGAAACGGTAAGTGTTTTCACGAATACCGAAATATTTTTTGAATTTTGGAGATAAGATTAATAATTCTCAGATGATTGCTTTGGGGTCTTTTGTAGCCATGCTGGAATAGAATCTAGTTCTATCAACTCTTGAAATGTCATACGAGGGCGTATGATATGAAACTGAGAACCGTTGACCATGATTTCAGGAATTAATAGTCTCGAATTATATGTTCCAGATTGAACGGCTCCATAAGCGCCAGTTTTTTCAATGTACAAGAGATCTCCTGGTCTAGGTAAAGCAATTTTACGATTGAGAGCTATAAAATCACCTGTTTCGCATATGGGTCCTACTATGTCTGCATGGATATGCAAGCGATCTCCTGCTGGATTAACGATATAGTTTATCTCATGGTAAGCATCATAAAGAGTAGGGCGCATAAAATCATTCATGGCGACATCTAAGATGACAAAAGTTTTATCGGCACTCTTTTTTATACTGATTACTTTAGTGACCAATATCCCTACATCAGCAACTAAGAATCTTCCAGGTTCTAGGATAATTTTACATTGTAAGTTCCCGAAATATTGATGGATCAGAGATGCATAATCAGAAGAAGAAGGAGGACGGTGATCACTATGGTAAGCAATTCCCAAGCCACCTCCAACATCTATATGTTGGATATTATGTCCATTAGATCGGAGTTGTTGTGTGAGATCACGCAATAATTTAAATGCTTTGTGAAAAGATTCAATCTGATCTATTTGACTGCCTATATGCATATCAACCCCTGATATTTTTACGCCTGGGAGAGTACTCGCGTAAGCATAAAGGGAGTGTATTTGATGAATAGGAATGCCAAATTTATCTTCTTTTTTCCCTGTGGATATTTTTTTATGAGTATTCGCATTTATATCGGGATTAACACGAAAAGCAATAGGGGCTTTTTTCCCTAACGATACAGCACGTTGATTCAAAGTTTTTAATTCAGATTCCGATTCAACATTGAAGCAATATATCCCTGACTGAAGAGCTAGATCTATTTCGTCAATTGTTTTTCCAACTCCTGAAAAAACGATTCTTTCTGCTGGAACTGGAGCAGCCAAAGCGCGACGTAACTCACCTTCAGAAACTATATCTAATCCGGATCCTAAGTGCGCGAGAGTTTTAATTACGGCTTGATTAGAGTTTGCTTTCAAGGCATAACAAACCATTGTATCCATGCCGTCAAAAGCATTAGAGAATGTAAGGTAGTTCTTTTCTATAGCAGTTGTAGAATAGCAATAGAAAGGTGTTTGGACAACATGAGCAAGTTTTTCAAGTGAAACATTCTCTGCATGCAATGATCCCTCAAAGTATTTAAAAGCACTCATGGTTGCATAGTCTTGAAAGAATAATTACTTGATTTAGGATGTGTAGGATCACTTTTACGTCCGCAACTACTGTACGTAGTGCTCAAAACAACATAAGTCAAGAAAATACTTAATCGTAGTAAGGTCAGGTGCATTATGGCCATCCATGGATAATTCGTAGTACATGTATTTAATATTTCATATTTTTTTAGGTATATTCTGGATTCGATTTCTCCAATAAGTAACTTGTTTCAAGACTTCCGCGGCGCAAGTTCCTCCAAAGCTTTTGCGACTTGATATTGATGACTCAACCTTGAGAATATCATAAACAGCAGATGTAATAACAGGGCTGATTTGTTGTAGCATTGCCAAGGGTAATTTTGCAAGTTCACATTGATTCTTTTCTGCTAATGAGACAGTGCATCCTGTTATATAATGGGCTTCTCGAAAAGGTAATCCAGCATGGCTTACTAACCAGTCTGCGAGATCTGTAGCAGTAGAATGACTTTTAGTAGCAGCTTCCTGTAAGCGATCTTTGTTTACTGTAAGGTCTTCAATCATTGCGCTTATAGCTAGAATGATAATTTGTAAGGTTTCTAAAGCATCAAAAACAGGTTCTTTATCTTCCTGCATGTCCTTAGAATAAGCTAAGGGTAATCCTTTCATGATTGTTAATAGAGATAATAGTGCTCCATTAATACGGCCTGTTTTTGCACGCACTAATTCTGCTCCATCAGGATTTCGTTTTTGTGGCATGATTGATGAGCCGGTGGAGAAAGCATCTGACAATCTGACAAAATTGAATTGCGGCGTTGACCAAAGAATTATTTCTTCGGCTAACCGCGACATATGCATAGCGCAGATAGCGGAATGCGAAAGGCATTCTAAGATAAAATCACGATCTGAGACGCTATCAATGGAGTTGCGTGTTGGTTCTCTAAACCCAAGTTCTTTGGCTGTGAAGTGACGATCTATAGGAAAGCTAGTGCCGGCTAGAGCCGCTGCTCCCAAAGGACACTCATCGAGGCGTTCGATAGAGTCAAAAAATCTTGAAATATCACGTCCAAACATTTCTACATATGCCATACAATGATGCCCAAAAGTTACAGGTTGTGCCGTTTGTAAATGGGTAAATCCAGGCATAATGGTATTATGATGTTCTTCTGCTTTATCCAAAAGAATGGTGAGCAGTTTTTTTAAGTCATTTGTGATTTCTAGGGTTTTTTCTTTGATCCATAATCTTAAGTCTAAAGCCACTTGATCATTTCGTGATCGTGCAGTATGCATCTTGCCTGCAATTGATCCAATTAACGAGGTTAGTCTTGCTTCAATATTCATGTGAATATCTTCAAGATCACGTGAGAATACAAATGAGCCATCCACAATTTCAGCACGAATCACCTTTAATCCCTCTATGATTTTTTGAGCCTCTTCTGAGGATATTATCCCTTGTTTTGCTAACATAGTGGTATGCACTTTAGAGCCTAGAATATCTTGCTCAAAGAGTTTTTTGTCGAAATCAATGGAAACATTTATTTTTTCCATAATCCAACTAGGACTAGAAGAAAATCGACCTCCCCACATTTGATTGACTTCATTGGATTTTATTTTTTTGCTCAATATTAGGTTCTCCATTTAAGCTTATTACGTGGAAGCATTGCATTATATCAGAGCATTTATGCTATAGCTCTTTATAAGATTAAAAGTTACAGATTTTTTTCTATTTCTGGTAAAATTTTAAAAATATCTCCAACAATGAAATAATCAGAAATTTTGAAAATAGGAGCGTTTTCATCTGTGTTTATGGATACAATCACTTTAGAATCTTTCATACCTGATATATGTTGAATAGCACCGGATATTCCTGCTGCAATATAAAGCTCTGGGGATACTGTGACTCCCGTTTGTCCGATTTGCCAGTCATTAGGTGCGAAACCTGCATCTACCGCATCGCGAGTAGCTCCTATAGCTGCTCCGAGTTTTTTCGCTAATGGAAGAAGTAATTTGTGAAAATTTTCCATAGAGCCGAAAGATTTTCCTCCTGATATGACAATTTTTGCGGAAGAGAGATCCGTTGGGCTGAGGGAGGTCCTTTCTTCTTTAATGAAACGTGTGTTAGAAATGTATTTCTCTAGAACTTCCGCAGAAATTTTGTGAATAGAAGCAACTTTTTCTGCTTTTGGTGCAGGTGGAAATGCTATCGCACGGATTGTTATAATTTGATAAGTATCAGTTGTTTCAATGGTTTGAATAATATTTCCCGTATATGATGGTCTTTTAAAGATTTTAGGAGAGATAATTTCAATGACTTCAGATACTTGCATGACATCTAACATGGCGGCAACGCGCGGCAATATATCTTTCCCCATTGCATTGGCAGAAGCCATGATTGTTTTGTAATCTCTTGCAATGGAAACGACAAAATCGCTGACAGGACCGGCAAGTTTGTGTCGAAAAATGGTGCTTTGCGCAACAATAACTTGAGTAACGCCCTGGATTCTTGCGGCTTGTTGAGCAATATTTTCAATATTATCTCCTAAGACTAACACATGGATATCATGACTGATCTTTTGAGCAGCTGTGACGATTCTTGCGGTTTGTTCTGATAAATTTTCTTGATTATAATCCGCCAATAAAAGTACTGGCATGTCACAATAAGTCATGTTTACTCTTCAATATTTCAATGAGTTTTGTAGTAGAATATAGCCTTAAGCCCTTTCTTTCTGCTCGATTTTCTTCGAATCTGAGAACTTTTAGACGAGGTGTCAAGTCGATTGCAAAATCAGTGGCTTTTTTCTTTTCAATACGTTTTTTACGTGCCTTAATGATATTTGGCAAAGAGATATAACGAGGTTCGTTGAGATTAAGATCTACTGTGATCACTGCCGGTAAGGGGGTTTCCATAGTCATAGTGCCATGACCTACTTCACGGGTGACGATTGCGTGGTTGTCAATAATCTTTATATTGGAAACGAATGTCGCTTGAGGCCATCGCATTAATGCTGCCAACATTTGTCCGGTTTGATTTGATTCATTGTCAGTAGTTTGTTTGCCAGCAATGACTATTATGGGATTTTCCTTTTTTACTATCTCACGAAGAATTTTTGCTATCGACAATGGTTCAAGCGTTTCATTGCTTTCAATAAGGATACCTCTATCTGCTCCCATAGCCAAAGAATTTTTGAGAACTTCTTCAACTTTGCAGGATCCTATGGACACTACTATAACTTCAGTTGCTATTCCTTTTTCTCTTAACTGTAGGGATTCTTCAAGTGCGATCTCATCAAAAGGGTTCATTGATATCTTCGTATTTTCTGTCTCAATACCAGAGTAATCATTTTTTATACGTACCTTCGTATTGTAATTTATGACCCCTTTAATAGGTACGAGTATCTTCATATGCAGGTTCCATAGTGATTAAATTGGCGAGCACTTTCTATCTATAGATATATACAATTCATTCATAAACTAGACGGTTTTTTCATGATTTCTTATGAAAGAGATGCATGTTTGCAGATAAACATTGACGATGAGAAGTGCGCTGTTAGTAATGTACTCCTATCTTTTTCATTCTAGTGAAATTCTATGTTTAAGTAAAGGGATGAAAAAATCATATTTTTCACGTGAAATTACGGGATATTTTCTTTAATTTTAGGTATGGTATTTGAGAACATATATTTACGGTATGGTAAAGTGAGGCATCGCATATTATCTTCTGTATTTTGACTTCAAGCTGTTGTATAATTTTAAAAGGTTGTAATATGAATTAAACTAGTAACTATAGCTAACAAACGTGTAGAACTTACATGAAAAAGGTTCAGTTATAGTGCTTTTCTCTTAAAAAATGATTGTGGCAATTGATCAACAAGAGGATAGTTGTGTTTTTTATATAGGTATTTTGTCATCGCATGCCAATCCAATGAATGGAGCACTTAGATGCGAGAATATTTTTGCATCGTCTTTGATATTATTTATGATGCTATTGAGCATTTTGTGGAAGAAGATGGCTGGGCTATGGCTAGTCATATTTCACTCTCAGCGTTGTTGTCGGTATTTCCATTTATAGTGTTTGGTGCAAATTTAGCTGGTTTTTTAGGGGCACATCAGTTCGTGCCAACTGTTATTGATGTTGTTTTTGGTGCGTGGCCTGAAGTGATTGCAAAACCGATTACGGACGAAATTTTGCAAGTATTGGCAGTGCCGGCCAAGGGACTGTTTACTATTTCGGCTTTAGCTGCGGCATATTTTTCCTCTAATGGCGTTGAGGCATTGCGCATTTCTCTTAATCGAGCGTATCGTGTAGTCGAAATGAGATCTTGGTATATCACTCGTTTGATAAGTTTTGGATATGTGCTTCTTGCATCTGTTACATTAGTTATAATGAGTTTTGTTTTTGTAGCGATTCCATTGGCATTGGCATATGTACGAAAATTTTTTCCTGCTTTGGGAAATCTTTTGCTAATAATCTGGAATGGGAGGATATATGCTACAATGTTGGCTTTATTTATCGGGCTTATTTTTGTTCATCTTTTTTTGCCCGCGGCAAAGAGTAAGATTATGAGTATTCTACCCGGAGTCATTTTTACATGGATTAGTTGGGTAGTAGGAGCCGTGTTATTTACACACTATATTGTCACTTTTTCCACATATTCTACAATGTATGCGGGCTTAGCTTCTATTATGACATGTTTAGTTTTTCTTTATATGTTGGGAGTTTTTTTCATTCTTGGTGCTGAGTTAAATGCTTCTATGATCATATATTATTGGCGTAAGAAGCCGTAATGCATAATTATTGAATTTTTGTGGGATCAAAATAAATTCAGGCTTTTTTTACGTACGCTTTTTAATGAGGTAAATAAAGAAAAAATAAGTAGTTTTATTTCTTTCGAGATATTTTTAGCATAGCTATGCTAGTAATAAAAGAGAGAAAAAAGCTTACAATGATGTTCCAAAATGCTAGAGATAATCCCAGAACATATAAGGTTGTTTTATTACAAGATGGGATATTTTCTTGTTCCATTTGTGTCAGTAGGTCTACCGTGCTTGTAATTGATTCAATCTTAGAATTATTCATGCAGATCGCATTTTTTTCCCATATCCCGCACTCAATTCCTACGTGAATCACGCTGATAGTCATATTAAAAAACATCAGCAGTCCGAGTGTCATCAGTAATAAACGAGTACTCCAATATGAGTTGTGGTTTCGGGTGGATAGATCTGCTACTAGAGCAATCAGAAATCCAAAATAATAAATTTTTTGTTCTTGTATACAAAGATCACAAGGGGGATATCCTCCAACGTGCTGAATCATTAAAAAGCAAACAATTACTCCCGAAATGTTTAACAAGATGATTCTTGGGAGTGGTATATTTGCTAATGTGGATAATAACGATTTAATCACTGTGAGTATTCTCCAATTCAAGAATGTTGCCCAAGCATGTAACCAGTAGGTTAGATATTATTTGATAAAAACATCAATGTGATAGTATTTGCACTATAATGATACTAAAAAAAGCATAGGAAATAAGAAAATACTATTATTTTCTTGATATAAAAATTGAAATTTAATGACAATTACAATGTAAATTCTTTGACAAAATAGGAAGGTAATATTTGATCGCAGTTAAAAGGTTTTTAACAGCAGATATTATGTGGTTATATTCTACAAGAGAAGATTTTTTTTCAGTGTTCACATTGAATTAAACCAGAGACTTTTGGTTCTCAGTCAAGTGTGCTACCAAGTTGAGCTACTCCCCGACGGGTATAGACCACTTGTGTGATAGGATTAAGAGTACTTTAATTGTCGTATTTTCCTGATGAAAATGTCAAAAGAAAAGAAAAATTATTTCCTACATTACTCATAAAATTAAGTAGATTGTATGATATCTATTTTTTTTAAATTATGAATGCTCTTGGATGATGATATGATCAAGGTAACATTACTATTGAAGAAGTAATCAGATAGATTTTAATGGTAATTGCAAAATAAGAATTTTTAAATTTCGACATTGGTAAACGTGTAGTAAATAGGTCGTTGCAGATGGGCATAATATTTGAAAATATGAAAGAATGAACAAGATGGGTTCATTGAAAAAGGTTCGAAAGGCGGTTTTCCCTATTGCGGGTTTGGGGATGCGTTTTTTTCCTATTTCTAAGGTGATTCCTAAAGAAATGTTAGCGATAGTCGATAGACCTGTTATCCAATATGTTATAGAGGAAGCCTTGGAAGCTGGATTAACAGATTTTGTGTTTGTTACGGGGCGTGGGAAAGGTTTGATCAAGGATTATTTTGATATTCAATTTGAACTGGAACAATCCCTCAGAAAACGCAATAAAAAAGCGGAATTAACCTTGCTCGCAGAATCTATTCCTTCGATTGGGAATGCTGTATTTACGTGGCAATATGAGAGGAAGGGATTGGGGCATGCGGTATGGTGTGCGCGAAATATTATTGGAGATAATCCCTTTGCTTTGTTGCTTCCTGATATGATTATGTCTCCTTTAGAAGGAGAAAATTGTATGGCCAATATGATCAAATTATATGAAAAAGAAGGTGCAAACATTTTAGCTGTTTCAGAATGCGATCCTCAATTATCTTGTAAGTATGGGATGGTTCAGGTGGGTAAAGCAATCGATCATCAAGTTTTTCATATATCCGATATGATTGAGAAGCCAGATTCTAGCACGTTTATTTCAAATTTTTTTATTAATGGTCGTTATATTTTACATCCCGATATTTTCAGCATTTTGAATGATTGGAAGGAAAACGAAGGTAAGGGTGAAATTCAGCTTACGGATTCTATGCGCAAGTTATCTGAAAGACACGATTTCTTGGCATATCATTTCAAAGGGCATACATATGATTGTGGCTCGAAAAAAGGATTCGTTTTGGCAAATATCGCTTTCGCTCTTGCAAGACAAGATATTCGTTCTGATATAGAAACTGATTTGAAAACGCTTGTATCTGCATTAAAATAATAGATACTACCGACATTATGTATGATGAAAGATGATGAACAAGATATTTTAAGGTACGATTTGTTTGTAAATAACAGTAGGATAGTCTTACTAAGTAGCTTCTTTCTTTTGATTCTTAAAATATTTAATACGCTGGAATTAGGTTTTAAGGTATAGGAATTGGATATTTGAAAAATGTGTGATGTTTCTTCCGAATTGGCTGCAGATGTATACTGTGAAAGTGTTATATCGGTAAAGCATTATACAGACAGGTTGTTTCGTTTTTGTATAACACGTCCGAAGAGTTTCCGTTTTCGATCTGGTGAATTTGTCATGCTTGGTCTCATAGTCAATGGAAGACCGATATTTCGTGCTTACTCTATTGCTAGTCCTTGTAGGGATGATAAGTTAGAGTTTTGCTCTATAAAAGTGGACAAAGGATTTTTTACAACGTATCTTCAGAATATTCAGCCTGGCGATACTATCTTGTTGCATAAAAAATCAACAGGGGATTTAATCCTAGATTCGTTGATTCCTGGAAATCGATTATATTTATTCTCTATGGGAACGGGTATTGCTCCTTTCGCTAGCATGATTCGTGATCCTGAGACATATAAAAAATTTGATGAAGTTATAATTACGCATACATGTGGTAGGGTTGCTGAATTGCAATATGGGATAGATGTGATGCACGAAATATCTCAAGATGAGATTTTAAAAGATTTGATTGGTCAGAAGCTTAAATTTTATAGGACAGTTACCCAAGAAGATTATTTATACAAGGGTCGCATTACTAATCACATATTATCGGGGGAATTCTATCGTAATATGGGTCTTTCTCCATTAAATCCCGATACTGATCGGATAATGATTTGTGGATCTCCGACCATGGTGGTGGATATGAAAGATTTGTTGATAGCAAAAAAATTTAGGGAAGGGTCTAATAGTAGACTTGGGACTTTCAAACATTGCTTTTGACATATTCGTTCTGATATAGAAACTGATTTGAAAACGCTTGTATCTGCATTAAAATAATAGATACTACCGACATTATGTATGATGAAAGATGATGAACAAGATATTTTAAGGTACGATTTGTTTGTAAATAACAGTAGGATAGTCTTACTAAGTAGCTTCTTTCTTTTGATTCTTAAAATATTTAATACGCTGGAATTAGGTTTTAAGGTATAGGAATTGGATATTTGAAAAATGTGTGATGTTTCTCCTAAGTTGCCTGTGAATGTATACTGTGAAAGTGTTATATCGATAAAGCATTATACAGATAGGTTGTTTCGTTTTTGTATCACACGTCCGAAGAGTTTCCGTTTTCGATCTGGTGAATTTGTCATGCTTGGTCTCATGGTCAATGGAAGACGGATATCTCGTGCTTATTCTATGGCTAGTCCTTGTTGGGACGATAAATTAGAATTTTTTTCTATAAAAGTGGAGCAAGGTCCTCTGACAACGCATCTTCAGAATATTCAGCCTGGCGATACTATCTTGTTGCATAAAAAATCAACAGGGACTTTAGTTCTAGATGCGTTGATTCCTGGGAATCGATTATATTTATTCTCTACGGGAACGGGTATTGCTCCTTTCGTTAGCGTGATTCGTGATCCTGGAACATATGAAAAATTTGATGAGGTTATAGTCACACAGACATGTCGCCAAGTTGTTGAATTGCAATATGGAATAGATGTGATGCACGAAATATCTCAAGATGAGATTTTAAAAGATTTGATTGGTCAGAAGCTTAAATTTTATAGGACAGTTACCCAAGAAGATTATTTATACAAGGGTCGCATTACTAATCACATATTATCGGGGGAATTCTATCGTAATATGGATCTTTCTCCATTAAATCCCGATACTGATCGGATAATGATTTGTGGATCTCCGACCATGATAGTGGATATGAAGGATTTGCTGATAGCAAAAAAATTTAGGGAAGGGTCAAATAGTAGACCTGGGACTTTTGTTGTAGAGCGCGCCTTTTCCTTATAGGGAAGATGTGATTCTCGTGTTTTGATTATTTCATTTTTTACGCAATGGGATTTTAAACACCAAATAAGCGTAGATTATTGATATTACAGAAGATAATATGATTCCTATTTTTGCTTTTTCTTGCAGATTATTGGCATTTGGAAAAGCTTGTAATGTTAAAAATAAGCTCATTGTGAAGCCTATTCCGCATAGGATAGATCCTCCATATAGTAGACACCAATTGGTGTCTTTGGGAAGCTTTCCCCATCCGATTTTGACGGTAGAAAAAGCAAATAAAAAAATACCTGACTGTTTTCCGAGGAAGAGTCCTAGCATTACTCCCCATACGATGGGATCCGAGATATCTGTATAGGGTATTGTAGATATGGTTAAGCCAGTATTAACAAATACAAATGCCGGCAATACAAGAGGCATAACCCAAGATTTTAGTCCATCTCCCAGTAAGTAAAATGATATTCTATTGCTTGGTGAGTGGTAGTTCTTTATATCAGGTAAAAGAAGAGCCATAATAACTCCAAATACTGTTGTGTGTATCCCTGATTTAAATATTGAATGCCATAAGAAAAACCCTAGGAATCCATATATAAAGAGGTTGGTAAACCCACAACGATTTAATAAAAAAAGTAAAAAAATTAGTGTTATTGCAACTTGTAATGCGAATAAATTGAGGCTTTGCGTATAAAATATTGCCATGATAGCAATAGCAGAAAAATCATCAATCATTGTGAGAGCTGTGAAAAATATTTTAAGAGAAGAAGGTATATTTGGTCCTATCCACGACAATATTCCTAATGTAAATGCAATGTCTGTTGCGGTAGGAATAGCCCATCCTTTTAGATAGATCTCTGTATGGCAATTAATAATCATGTATATGCAAGCGGGGAATGTTATTCCTCCTATGGCTCCCAATAAAGGAAGAGAGCGTTTTGTCCAACTGGATAATTCTCCATGAATAAGTTCATGTTTGAGTTCTAATCCAATCATGAAGAAGTAAAGTATCATTAGAATATCATTAACCCAGTCCCTTAGGGTAAGGTTGGCGATTTTATATTCTAAAGCATCAAAATAATATGCAGAAGAGAACGATATATTGGCAAGGATCATTGTTATGAAAGTTGTGCTGATCAACAAAATGCCAGTGAAATTATCTCGGTATAGGAAGAATTTATTTTTGGTCAATGACCGCTTTGCTAAAAGATAAAGATGACTCATAAAACCGTGCCAACAATCCATGATAGAGTTATGTAAACGATAGGTGAACTGCATACTGTGCACAATTTATTATGCAAAAGTTCAGCAATTTACAAGGCTTAAGGGATCAGATAACGCAATGCGTTACTTTCTTCTTTTTTAAATTGCGCAATTATAATGATTGGGATATTATATACTCATTCGCATAAATTCAATGCTTTTCAAAAGTATAAACGTGGTGTAAGAGTCACGAAGCTAGTGGTAGTTCCATGGTATTGTAGCAATTCCGTTTGCTATATGAGGATGTTGTAGATGTTTCTTAATTTTATAATGAAGGAGTGATTTGATATGGCTGTCCCTAAGAGAAAAACTAGTCCTTCAAAGCGAGGTATGCGTCGTTCTGCGGATGCCCTGACTCCCCCTGCTTATGTAGAGGATAAAAAGTCTGGAGAATTGCGGCGTCCACACCATGTAGATATGAAAACAGGTTTGTATCGGGGGCGTCAGGTTTTCGTTTTGAAGACAAAAGAATAACGTGCGTTGTTATGTTGCTCGTTGAATAGGTCGAATGTTTGGGTATTTGTTATGCATGATTATGCGGCTGTTCAGCGAATAGAGGGGGGAAATAGAAGTAGGTAGCATGTCATTTCTTCCTTGTTCATGCGACTTTGAGATATCATTTATACAGGGATCTACTCTGGTTTTTTATGTTCTGATAGGAATGAATTACAGAATAAGGGTTTTTTCTACCCAAAATATAAAAGGTCGTTTTAGTATAATTTCTTGTGTTTTGATTGATTTATGTACATTGTGAGAGATAAATGGGAAATGCGGTTCTGAAATAAAGACAGTTATTATAGCAATCGTATTTTAGAATAAAAGATGAGTTTTTCTCATGATTCGGGGGCGATAATCTGAGATTTCAAGATGTTGCCATTGTAAAATAGCCTTTTTCAAGGGGTTATCAAGAGAAGTATATGATATGAAACAATCGCAATCTAATATGGAATATTTTATACCTTTTTAAGTACGGTTCACCAAGGATTCTCTTCATGTCAGGTTCTCTGATTTTTGAATCATTTTTTGAACGTATGGAATTTTCAATATAAGGGGTATTTGGCGTCTTCTTTTAGTAAATGCATACTAGTATTACTTTTTTGTATAGGCTTTACTTAAACTCGGCAATTATCATTTGCTTCGTTACTTTTTATAGATGATTTGTGTTTTCTATAATAGTGATAACTAAGATTTATAAGTATATGTATAAATGAGTATTTTAGTACTAGTTCTCTAGCATTAAAGGATAAAGAAGTGTACTTTCAAGTATTTAGGCTTAATTTTTTTATTGTTCTTCTTAAGCCGCGTGTCATGTCTTTAGCTATATATACTGCTTTTGTTGGAATCGTTTTAGCACCTGGACATATAAGTGTATTAAAAAGTGTTATTAGTATTTTTGCTATAGCTATGGGAGCGGGAGCTTCTGGTGCTCTTAATATGTACTACGATGCAGACATTGATAAAATGATGGCGCGTACGGCATCACGTCCTATTCCGCTAGGTCAAATTTCTCCGTGGGAAGCTTGGGTATTAGGAGTTTCTTTGGCAGTTTCATCAATTGTGATAATGGGATTAGCCATCAATTGGGTATCGGCTACACTACTTTTCATGTCTATTTTTTGCTACGTTGTGATATATACGATTTGGCTTAAACGTTTTACGCCGCAAAATATTGTAATTGGAGGAATAGCGGGGGCTATCCCCCCAATGATTGGTTGGGCTTCTGTGACTGGTGATGTATCGATAGCATCTTTGGTGATGTTTTTGATCATTTTTCTTTGGACACCACCGCATTTTTGGTCCTTAGCATTATTATGTAAAGATGATTATCAGAAGGCTTCTATTCCTATGTTGCCGAATGTTGTTACAGATAGAACAACTAAAATGCATATTCTTATATATACAGTGTTGACTTCTATCGTAGGAGTTCTTCCCACGATGCTGGGCTTTGCCAGTGTTACGTATGGGATCATAGTATTCTTTTTAGGGTATCATTTTACTTTATGGGCATGGCGCACATTTTTGTGCAAAGAAGATAAAGATATTCGTGTGACGAAAAAACTTTTTTTGGAATCTATAACCTATCTTTTTGTGTTATTCACAATTTTAATGGTTGATCATCTTATAGATATGAAGACTGTCGAGCGCTATTTTTTTTCCAGTTTCTTATAGATTTATCAAGGATAATACGCCTAAGAACTCCTGGGAAATTTAGTTCTCATAGATTCATTTTTTTGGAATATTTGATATACTGTCACTAGGTAAGTAGTTAAAATGTATTGAGTGGAAACTTGAATCCTGCTACGAAGAGGAAAGAAAACATATCACTATGGTCGGATTCAAGAAAATGCATTTTTTATTGTCCGACGAATATGAAGGATATAATTTATATTTCTTTTTTCTTTCGCCAAGCAATTAGATCTTGGACTGAAATGATTTTCAAGTCATATTTCTTTGAAAATTCAATCACTTGTTTTCCTTTTTTGATTGTTCCATCATCGTTAACTAATTCGCAAATAACCGCTATCGGAGGTAGTCCTGTGATTTTACATAAATCGACTGATGCTTCTGTATGACCAGGGCGAACTAGTACTCCTCCATCGCGGGATATAAGAGGGAAGATATGTCCTGGGCGGACAAAATTATCCGCAATGCTGTGTGGATTAGCAAGGTTTTTGATGGTATATGCTCTGTCATCGGCAGATATGCCAGTAGTGATTCCATGTTTAGAATCAACGGAGACGGTAAAAGCAGTTTTGTGAACGGATTCATTTTCTAATACCATAGGATTAAGTTTAAGCTTATGTGCAGTGTGAAAGGGCATGGGAGTGCAAACGATTCCACAAGTATGGCGGATGATAAATGCCATTTTTTCGGATGTGCAATGTATGGCGGCAAGTACTAAGTCAGCTTCATTCTCGCGGTCATCTGCATCCGTGACGATAACCATTTCTCCTTTTTGAAAACTTTGAATGACATCTTCAATATATCGTTCATCTAACGACTTTTTCTGTTTCATATTTTTTTCTATCCTTCTAGTAATGAGTAAGCATCCGGTTAGTTATATTGCATATTATTTTGTTTATACCACGGATAGTACTAGTTAAGCATTATTGTATTTATCTCCATAGAGCTTTGTCTTAGAATTGAAGTAGCTCTGCAATATCTGAAAAATAAATCAATGAATAAGAAATGTTATGTAATTTTGAGTGCGTTAGGAAACATTGTTTGGTGATTTTTAGAATAGTTCTTCTATCTCTTGGGGTCAATAAATCAGTTGTCATTATACATTACATAATATTAAAAGCGTAGGTTTCTAGTAATGTATCTAGCGTCTTTCTTTAAAAAAATCCTGAATGATTTGTCTACTACGTTGTTCTGATATTCCTGGGTATATTTCTGGACTATGATGGCATGTTGCCAGCGTATAAAATTGGGTACCATTCTCTATGCCTCCACCTTTGGGATTAGAAGCTCCGTAATAAAGTCTACGAATTCGTGCCAAAGAAATAGCAGCGGCACACATTGTGCAGGGTTCTAATGTCACATATAAATCAACTTCGGGTAAAATTTCTTGTGATAATATTCGGCATCCCATGCGAATAGCTAATATTTCGGCATGTGCAGTAACATCTTTAAGTTCACGATTTCTATTCCCTGCACGGCTAATAATTTTATTGTTCAGGACAGCAACTGCGCCTACAGGAATTTCGTTACGCAAAGCAGCATTCTGTGCCTCTTCTAGGGCACAAGACATAAAAACATTTCCTTTCTTCATGACGTCCTTTCAAATGATAATATTCTGTATTCTGTATTCTGTATTCTGTATTCTGTATTCTGTATTCTGTATTCTGTACGGTGAATTATACCATAAAATACGATAAATGTCCTTATAAGGTTGATTAAACAATGTTTTTATACCCCATACCTTACCTTTTGTTTATGCAAGGATAAACGAAGCAACAAGATGAGATGCCTGTATCCCCAATCGTTTTCTATCCATTCGAAACATGAATCTCGATTATTTCTCGCAATAACCACTCAACTCTCCTAATGTTGGCTTCGGTGATTTTGTGCTATAACCCAATCGTAATTTTTTCGGTATTGGCTTGATAGACCCTTTTTTTAAAAAAAGTCTTGATATTGTTGCAATATAAACAGATTTGAACGTAAGGCTTCTAGGAAAGAGTAGGCGGGTGAGAATCCTTTCTAATTCTAGAATAGTATAAAAATTCCCATGTCGTATGCGTTCTTTGATGATATAAAGGAAAAGCGTGTCTTTATGGCATTTCCATCCTAATTCACCCTAAAGAATTTCCGGTTGTCCTCGCCAATAGATGGGTTTCCCTTATATTTTAAAAGTCACAAGAATGTGTTTAGCAATACGTTTCGTATCTTTGGTTTTTGAGAAGATACGACGTCACTTGAATCTTTTATGAATCTTCAGCTCTTAATGAGAAGAAGTTTTTTTCTTTATAACGCTGTTTAAAGGAAAGGTCGTACTAGACCTTTTTATAATTTAAAAGGTATCCTTGTGTTTATTGTAACATCGTGAACATTGTGATTTAATTGGTCGGCATTTTAATTTTTTTTCAAGGGTTTTATATTCTATGCTTGGTCCATGGAAAGTGGAGATTTTCTATAGCACTTTTGATAATAAATTTAACTTTATCATTGTCATTTGATGGTGGAATGATCGTTATTTCTAATGATCCCTGTTTCTGTAATATTTCTGGTGTAATGAGTAGTGAAACATTGCATAATTTGGTGTTTATATCTCTTATCGTTGTTATGAGAATGTCAGATAATTGGCAAGATAAACGGATCATGTCTTTTCTTTTAAGGACACCCACAATGACATCACTTCTATGGCATCCAACGCAAAATGATTTTTTAATGCAGAGAAATTTTCTTGGTTGCATTGATCGTAGTATTTCTTTTAGAGAAGATTGATTTTTTTCTTGAAGATCTTCTTTTTGCACATGAGGAGCTTCGTGGAATGGGGTGATTAAAGCTGATTTCCATTGGGAGAATATGAAAGATGGAGGATTGGAATAATTTGAAATAAGGGTATTTTTATCTACTAATGCAACGAGATTCCCCTTTTCAGATATGAGTAGATCAGGAGAAAAAGAATAAGGGAAAGTGAAGAGGATAATGATGGTGATTCCAATCATTATGCTACCAATATGACGAATGTTTGTTTTGCAAAATACCATTAATAGAAATTCAACTACTATGGTTACAAATGAAGTTTCAGGAATTCTTCCGATGCAGAATTCATTGTGTGCCACTGAAATTCTATGTGCAATATGAATGATGATATCGAGTCCCCAAGCCATTACACCGAAAGGTATGTTATCTAAAGACAGAATCATTAATAAGATGGCTATAAGCCCTGCAGGTATCACTACAAATGATAAGATTGGTATAGCAAGGATATTGGCAATTAACCCATATACGGGTATGCAGTGAAAATGTTTTATCAAAAAAATTGAAGCTGAGGCGCTGCCGTATGTTCCTATATTAGCTCGAATCTCATTCAAAAAAGATTGTTTTATTGATGAAATTTTTTTCCAAGTCCAAGTATTATGAGATTCGGATGAATATATCATTTTGGGTATGGAATAGAAATAACCGATAGCACTAATTCCTTTGTAATAAGAAGAAAAATTAAAGTCAAAAAGTCCAGGAAAGGCAGGTCCTGATGGTGGGGATAGTCTTGCAATTCCTTCTATTGTTGTTTCAGCAGGGAAGGGATCGTATTTCTTTGTGATAGATAACATTACTTGTTGTAATAACAATTCTGAATGATGATAATATGTTGTAAAAACTTGAACTAAATAGCGCCATTTTCCACCCTGTAAGGGTTCACGCTATTTGACGATTCCTCGTAAATTAGTCGTAATAGATTGAGAAAGGATAGTGGTAGGATTGCGTGTAATCTCAATAGCCGCCAGTATCATCCTTGTCAGAAAATATGTAAGAGTTTTTACGATAAGGAGTATATGAGGATGCGAATACCGAATTCTCAGTGAGATGATCGCTATGATGAGAATGCTTAGTACAATCCCCCAAATGGGTATCTCTGGAGAGTATACAAACCAGAATATTGCTCCAAATGCGAGAAAAACAGGAATGAATAAGAAAAAACCTCCATATTCTTGTTCTAATTGTATGAGATATTTAACATGTTGTATAATATTGCATAACGGGTTAGAAATTTTCTTTTGGAGCATGTAATTTATTCGTAAAATATGGGTTGTTACGACATGATTTTTATGAGATTTAAAGAAAAAAGAATATTTTAGTGTGTCTGTAGAATATTTCAGCTATGTAATATCATATTATTTGTGCATTTGGATACTAGGTGATTTGTTTTTAATTGTTAATCTTGCTTTTGGCAGTACAAGATTTTTTGTAAGGAAAGTGGTTTATGACGGATAAATTTGCAAAACTCCATTTGGGACATGAGGAGATTGATCTGCCTATAAAGGAGGGTAGTTTGGGTTCTTCTGTGTTAGATATATCGTTTCTTCATAAAAATGGTATTTTTACCTATGACCCGGCTTTTTCTTCCACTGCTTCTTGTAAATCTAAAATAACTTTTATTGATGGTAATAACGGAATACTGTTGTATCGTGGTTATCCGATTGAGCAGTTGTCAGAGAAGAGTGATTTTTTAGAGGTTTGTTACTTGTTGTTGCATGGGGAGTTAGCCAATGTCAGTCAACAAAAAGATTTCAATGATAAAATTTCAAGGCATGCTTTGTTAAATGAGAATATGTCTCGGTTTTTTATGGGTTTTCCGAGTAGTGCGCATCCCATGGCTATGTTGGTGAGTGCAGTAGGTGCCTTGTCATCCTTTTACTATAGTCCCTCTGGTGTGCAAGATTTGGAACAATGCGTAAACGTGTCCCTACGCATGATTGCTAAAATATCCACTATAGCAGCAATGATTTACAAATATTCTATAGGACAACCTTTTGTATATCCAAGGAGTGATCTTGATTATGCTTCAAATTTTTTGCATATGTGTTTTTCGGTTCCTTGTGCAGAATATCAGGTAAATCCTTTATTAGCTCGTGCTATGAATCGTATATTTATATTGCATGCCGATCATGAACAGAATGCGTCGACTTCCACAGTGCGTTTAGCTGGATCCTCTGGTGCGGATCCTTTTGCATGTATTGCGGCTGGCGTAGCTTGTCTTGGAGGGCGTGCACATGGTGGGGCTAATGAAGAAGCGCTTAATATGTTGATGGAGATAGGCTCGCTAGAGCGGATTCCTCATTACATAATGCGGGCTAAAGATAAGAATGATCCATTTCGTATTATGGGATTTGGGCATCGTGTTTATAGAAATCATGATCCTCGGTGTAGAATTATGCGAGAGACCATGTATGAAGTTCTGGAGGTAACAGGGCGTTTCAATGATCCAATAGCACAGGTTGCCATTGAATTAGAAAGAATTGCTCTTGAAGATGAATACTTTATTGAGCGAAAACTCTATCCCAACGTTGATTTTTACTCTGGTATTACATTAAGAGCTTTGGGTTTCCCAACAAATTTATTCACGGTATTGTTTGCAGTGGCACGTACAGCTGGTTGGGTATCGCAGTGGACAGAGATGATAGTGGATCCATCGCGACGGATAGGTCGGCCTCGTCAACTTTATACGGGTGCTTTAAAACGAGATTATGTTCCTTTAGAAGAGAGAGAATAAGTGCTTTTGAGAAGCATATGTTTTTACGGTAAGGGTTAATAGTTGATGCCTTTATCTTTTTGCGATCTCAGGGTAATTTTTCAAGAGGCGTTTTTTATTTGTTCATTATTCGTGGTAATCGCTTGTTTTGTTTGGATTATTTCTGAGATTGTCTTAAATTGATAAGAAGGCATTATCTGTATTTTTTCTAATTTTAAAGAATTGTGTTTCGGCCCATGTATATATTTTATTGGGAGAAAGTAGTTGTATGTTGCAAAATTGGTATTGACAATTATGAGATTATACGAATTTTTGAAGATTAGAGTAAGATATTTTTCTATAACGAGTAAGGTACATGGGTGTCGATAACATATCTAATTCAAATACTTTAGTTGAAGAGAATGTTAAAGCTGTTTCTCTGCGGTTTGCTTTGGAGGAAAGGTATCTTGCATATGCTTTGTCTACAATTAAAGAGCGTGCAATTCCAGATTTACGGGATGGTTTTAAGCCTGTACACAGGCGCATTATCCATGCAATGAGTGAAATGGGTTTGGATTTTGGGGCTGCTTTTAAGAAAAGTGCTCGTATTGTTGGTGAGGTGATAGGTAAGTTACATCCTCATGGAGATCAGTCTGTATATGATTCGTTAGTACGGCTTGCTCAACCTTTTGTCCAAAGATATCCGCTGATCAGTGGGCAAGGTAATTTTGGTAATATTGACGGTGATAGTGCGGCAGCTTATCGTTATACAGAAGCGCGTATGACTCAAGTTGCTGAGTTGATTCTTCAGGGAGTCGATGAGGATGCTGTTGATTTTCGTGATACATATAATGAAGAAGATTCAGAGCCTGTTGTTTTTCCAAGTAAATTTCCAAATCTTTTAGCTAATGGTACATCTGGCATAGCTGTAGGTATGGCCACGTCTATTCCTTCGCATAATGTTCAAGAGATTTGTGAAGCAGCTCTTGCTTTGATTGATAATCCAGAAATATCGATAGAAAAATTACTTGAATATATTATAGGTCCTGATTTTCCAACAGGTGGTATTATTGTTGAGAGTCGTGAGAGTATTGTAGAATCCTATCGTTTAGGTCGAGGTGGTTTTAGAGTCCGTGCTAGATGGTGCGTTGAAGAAGTAGGGCGTGGTTCTTGGTGTATTGTTGTTACTGAAATACCTTATCAGGTACAAAAATCGCGATTAATTGAAAAAATCGCTGAGCTTATTATAGCTAAAAGAATACCTTTGTTAGAAGATATTCGTGATGAATCTGCTGAAGATGTGCGAATTGTTTTATTCCCTAAAAATCGTTCAGTAGATCCTGATTTATTAATGGAATCAATTTTTATGTTAAGTGACATGGAGACACGATTTCCATTGAATATGAATGTTTTATCAATGGGTCGTGTTCCTCAAGTGATGCCGCTTGATGGTATATTAAAAGAGTGGCTTGCGCATCGCCGAGAAGTTCTTTTTCGACGATCCTCGTTTCGAATGCAAGCAATTGATCGTCGAGTAGAAATATTAAAAGGTTTATTGATTGCGTATTTGAATATTGATGAGATCATTGCCATTATTAGAAATGAAGATAAACCAAAACCAGTAATGGTATCGCGTTTTTCCCTGACAGAAAATCAAGTTGATGCCATACTTAATTTGAGATTACGTTCATTACGTAAGTTAGAAGAGTATCAGATTAAGTCGGAGTTAGATAATTTACTCGCTGAGAAGGAAAAGATTGATTCTTTGTTGAATTCGGGAAAACAACAATGGAATCAGATAGCTTGCGAGATTCGTGAAGTAAAAGAGATTTTCTCTAAATCGACGGATTTGGGTAGAAGGCGTACGACATTTTGTGAGGTATCAAGGGCTGATAAAGCAACATTACAACAAGCGATGATTGAAAAAGAGCCCATAACGGTTGTTATTTCTAATCGGGGTTGGATTCGATCTTTAAAGAGTCATTCTGTTGATCTGTCAGCTCTTCATTTCAAAGAAGGCGATAGTTTGAAAATAGCATTGCATGCTCATACTACGGACAGGATACTGCTTTTATCAACGGATGGAAAAGCATATACGCTTCCTGCGGGTAATTTGTTGAGTGGGCGTGGTCATGGAGAAGCAATACAATTGTTAATTGATCTTAATCACAATCAAGACATTGTGACGGCATTTGTTTATGATTCGACATGTAAGTTACTAGTTGTGTCCAGTAAAGGAAATGCTTTTATAGTAGAAGAATCAGAGATCATTGCCAATACTCGTAAGGGTAAAACATTCTTAAAAGTTTCTTCCGAAGAGAAGATGAAATTGGTAGTAAAAGTGACAGGCGATCACGTTGCTGTTGTGGGGGAAAATCGTAAGTT
The DNA here is from genome assembly GCF_000590865.3 of Candidatus Liberibacter asiaticus. NCBI lineage: Bacteria > Pseudomonadati > Pseudomonadota > Alphaproteobacteria > Hyphomicrobiales > Rhizobiaceae > Liberibacter > Candidatus Liberibacter asiaticus. The sequence continues at coordinate 243,157 of NZ_CP010804.2, read as the reverse complement.
ACTGATATTTTCCATCGATCAGATTCCTGAAATGAGTCGTGGCAAGGGCGTGCGTCTGCAATCATATAAAGATGGAGGTATTTCTGATGTTATATGTTTTAAGATATGCGAAGGACTTACTTGGATAGATAGTGCAGGGCGTTCTTATAATCGATCTGAAAATGATTTATTAGGATGGTTAGGTAAGCGTGGAGGGGTAGGTTCTCTTGTACCAAAAGGATTTCCTCGTTCAGGTAAGTTTTTGAGTTCATAATATTGGCGCGATTTTGAGATATTATTAGGATCACAGTGGTAGAGGGTTTGTGGTTCTCTCAAAATTAAAGGATTGGATTTTTTGCAGGTGCATGTCGACGAATTTTTTAATTATTATGATCAGCATGTTTGATATGAGAGAATTTTAGAATATTTTTCTTCACACGAGAATTTTTAGTGCCCTGTTATTTTTATGGGGGATACTTCCACAATGAAAATGGTTATGAGAAAAAAGGCATAAAATTTCTGATATCAAAAAGTCGTATTAGATGTGTGCAGTTTGGGATCAATTGAATCTAAGAATGAGTAAGAATACGGGCAGCTTCCATTGCAAAATAGGTAAAAATACCATCGCATCCTGCGCGTTTAAAGGCTAGTAAACTCTCCATCATCGCATCGTTTTTGTTGATCCATCCTTGAAGAGAGGCCGCTTTGATCATGGCATATTCGCCAGATACTTGATAGGCAAAAGTGGGTAATCCGAATTTTTCTTTAATTCGGAAACAGACATCCAAATAAGGTAATCCAGGTTTTACCAAAAGCATATCAGCGCTTTCTTGAATATCAATAGATGCTTCGCGGATTGCTTCTTGTACGTTAGCAGGATCCAAATAATAAGTTTTCTTATCCCCTTTCAAAAGGTCTCGAGTGGAAATAGCATCACGATATGGTCCATAAAATGAAGAATTGAATTTGGCGACATAGGGCATAATACCCACATTGATGTGACCATGACTATCAAGTTTTTTTCTAATCTCTTGCACTCGCCCATCCATCATTTCCGATGGAGCGATGATATCCGCTCCTGCATCTGCTTGTATTACTGCTGCATGTGAGATGAGTTCTATCGTTTCGTCATTAACGATTTCACCATCGCATAATATGCCATCATGTCCATGTATGGTAAAAGGATCCAAGGCAACATCCGTGATAATGCCTATATTGGGAATATTTTTCTTGATAGCGCAAATGCCTTCATTAATCAGGTTATCTGGATCTATGATATGTGATCCTGTATTATTGCGTAAATCCATTGGGATATTAGGGAATATAGCGATAGCTGGTATTCCTAAATCAGCAACTTGCTTGATTTTCTCTACTGCAACATCAATACTCATACGCATAACATCAGGCATGGAATTTATTGACTCTACTGTTTTTTCCCCAGAAGTGAGGAATATGGGTAAGATGAGATCGCTGACAGATAACCGATGCTCCCGAACCATTTCCCGTATCCAATTGGACTTACGATTTCTTCTCATACGTCGATGACAACATATCTTATGACTAATTGCATTGGTATTACACAAAGGCTTATCCTCTCGCATTATTTCGGCAAGCAATATCACATAAAATGTAAAGAGCAAAGTTAAAAATCTAATGCCAAATTCGACCGCAAATCTATTTTTACTGATCTCAATTGGCAATTTTTCTTTTAGTAGTAATATTATTCTCTGCCATTTCTACTATCGGTATTTGACGTATTCGATGTGCGATTGTAAAAGGCAATAATTTACGTTAACGACATAAATATTATAATTGCTAATGAGGCATTAAGGCTGAGTTTTAATTAGAACTTGAATAGTATGTGTTAGTATTCCTGTTGGTATGGTTTCAAGAACTGTATTTTTTAAACCAAAGGGGCATATTGATGAACAATAATATACAATCAAAGATAATTTCGGACACGGATAGTGCTATAGGAAACGATATCTCTGGTCTATATGTGGAATGCTTGCGTTTGGTTGAGCGATTACACAGAAGTCTTTTGGATGTTACAAGGGATGAGTTTGAAAGACAGGGACGTAGTGATGTGAATGCTGTGCAAGCACTTTTACTTTTCAATATAGGTGATCTTGAGTTAACAGCAGGAGAATTACGTTCAAGAGGATATTATTTGGGTTCTAATGTATCATATAATTTAAAGAAATTGATAGATCTCGGCTTTATTAAACATCAAAGATCGCGTATTGATAAGAGGTCTATTCGAATTAGTTTGACTCAATCCGGAAAAGAGATAGCAGAGACTATTTCTCAACTCTATCAACGTCATATAGAGTCGATTGATAAGGTAGGGGGATTATCGGTTGACGATTTTATTGCTATGAACAAGCTCCTACAGCGTTTAAATCGTTTTTGGGGTGATCAGATTGCGTATCGACTTTGAGGAATAGATATGAAAGTGATAACATATTTCTTTAAATTTCTGTGATTTAAATTAGGTAACCTTCCTTATTTTGTAGGATTTCTTCTAATATTCCTTGTATTTTAATTATGTTCGAATTTTATTTTGTGTTATTGTCGGTGGTATATGATAGCACTTATCGCATAATATTTTGGATATCGATCGAATATAGGAAGAAATATGGTTGGATATTTAAAGATAAATAAGATTTTATATTGTTTTTTTGTTTATTTGATATTGCCTATGGGTCTTTCTCTGGTAGAGAAACCCATTCATGCGAGTGTACTAGATGAAATTATTAATGAATCGTATCATTCTATTGTAAATGATCGTTTTGATAATTTTCTTGCTCGTGTAGATATGGGAATTGATTCGGATATCCCAATTATCAGTAAGGAAACCATTGCTCAAACTGAAAAGGCGATAGCATTTTATCAGGATATACTTAGTAGAGGAGGGTGGCCAGAGTTACCAATCCGTCCTTTGCATTTGGGTAATTCTAGTGTTTCGGTGCAAAGATTACGGGAAAGACTTATTATATCAGGTGATCTTGATCCTTCTAAGGGACTGTCTGTAGCATTTGATGCATATGTTGAATCTGCTGTTAAATTATTTCAAATGCGACATGGATTAGATCCTAGTGGAATGGTTGATTCTTCTACTCTTGAGGCTATGAATGTGCCTGTAGATTTAAGGATTCGACAATTGCAGGTGAATCTTATGCGCATTAAGAAGCTTTTAGAACAGAAGATGGGGCTTCGTTACGTATTAGTGAATATTCCTGCTGCATCCTTAGAAGCTGTAGAGAATGGTAAGGTAGGATTGCGTAGTACAGTTATAGTAGGAAGAGTAGATCGTCAAACCCCCATTTTACACTCTAGAATAAATCGCATTATGTTCAATCCTTATTGGGTGATCCCGCGGTCTATTATTCAGAAGGATATGATGGCATTGTTGCGTCAAGATCCTCAATACTTGAAGGATAATAATATCCATATGATTGATGAGAAGGGTAAAGAGGTTTTCGTGGAGGAAGTGGATTGGAACAGTCCTGAGCCTCCTAATTTTATTTTTCGACAGGATCCTGGTAAGATTAATGCAATGGCTTCGACTAAGATTGAATTTTACAGTCGAAACAATACGTACATGCATGATACACCCGAGCCTATTTTATTTAACAATGTTGTGAGATTTGAAACTTCTGGATGTGTCCGTGTAAGAAATATCATTGATTTAGATGTATGGCTTCTTAAAGATACACCTACTTGGTCACGGTATCATATTGAAGAGGTTGTCAAGACACGTAAGACTACTCCTGTCAAGCTTGCTACAGAAGTTCCTGTTCATTTTGTTTACATATCAGCGTGGTCGCCGAAGGATTCAATAATACAATTTCGGGATGACATTTATGGATTAGATAATGTTCACGTAGGTATTATTCCTCTTCCTGAGGATCATCCTATAGATTCTGACTGATCGTTGTATCATTGAAACGATATTGAAGGACTGGTTATGTGTATTTAACAGGTATTGTTGCTGTCATATGTTCTATGGCAGGAAGATTTGTGATATATAGGGAGTTGCATTATGACTATAATATGTAAAAATCGTTTTTTTCAGCAGTCCTTGATAGAGTCTGATCCAGATGTTTTTTCTCTTATCGGACAAGAATCCTGTCGGCAAAATGATGAGATACAGTTGATTGCATCTGAGAACATAGTTTCACGAGCTGTTTTAGAGGCGCAAGGATCTATTCTTACCAATAAATATGCTGAAGGGTATCCCAGTAAGCGTTATTACGGTGGTTGTCAGTATGTTGATGATATTGAAAATATTGCGATTGAGCGGGCAAAGAAGTTATTCAATGTTAATTTCGTTAACGTTCAGTCTCATTCTGGATCTCAGATGAATCAAGGAGTTTTCTTAGCATTGATGCATCCTGGTGATAGTTTTATGGGTTTGAGTTTAGATTCAGGAGGGCATTTAACTCATGGATCATCGGTGAATATGTCTGGAAAGTGGTTTAAAGCTATTCCCTATAATGTTAGAAAAGAAGATGGTTTGCTCGATATGCATGAGATTGAGAGTTTAGCTATTGAATATAATCCTAAGTTGATTATAGTAGGCGGTACAGCCTATTCTCGTGTTTGGGATTGGGAACGTTTTCGTTCAATCGCAGATTCCATTGGTGCGTATCTTATGGCAGATATATCTCATATTTCGGGTCTTGTAGTGGGAGGTCAGCATCCTTCTCCTGTTCCGCATTGTCATATAGTGACCACCACAACTCATAAATCGTTAAGAGGTCCGCGTGGTGGATTAATAATGACTAATCATGCTGATTTAGCTAAAAAGATCAATAGTGCTATTTTCCCAGGCTTGCAAGGAGGGCCGTTTATGCATTCTATTGCAGCTAAAGCGGTCGCCTTTGGTGAGGCATTAAGTTCTGAATTTCGAGATTATGCTAAACAGATTGTCTTGAACTCTCAAGCTCTCGCCAAGAAACTACAATTTTTGGGATTTGATATCGTTTCTGGTGGTACGGATAATCATCTTATGTTGGTAGATTTACGCTCGAAACGCATGACAGGGAAAAGAGCAGAAAGTATTCTTGGTCGAGTTTCGATTACCTGTAATAAAAATAGTATTCCATTTGATCCCGAAAGTCCTTTTATTACTTCTGGTATTCGTTTGGGCACTCCTTCTGGAACAACTAGGGGATTCAAGGAAAAAGATTTTGAATATATAGGAGAGTTGATTGCACAAATTCTAGATGGATCTTCGTCTGATGAAGAGAATCATTCGTTAGAGTTAACGGTGCTTCATAAAGTTCAAGAATTTGTTCATTGTTTCCCTATTTATGATTTTTCCGCTTCTGCGTTGAAATAGTTGTTGGCTATATTTAGATTCGGGTTTGAGCATTAATTTTCTTCAAGCTGGATCATTGGTGGCTACTGGTTTTTTGGAAAAAATATTTGTGGGAAATTTTCTAGATTCTTTGTCATTCCCTTGCTTTATAGGAATTTCATGTGGTGCCTGTATCTTCTTTTGATGCGAGGTTTATGTCTGCTGCGTTGAGATTTTCTCGTTGGCATGTGGGTTTAACTTCGACTAATCCTTCTGTTGCTTGTTTAATTGTTAAGGATGGAATTGTCATTGGCAGAGGTGTGACTGCTTATGGAGGATGTCCCCATGCTGAAGTACAAGCTCTTGAAGAAGCTGGAGAAGAAGCACGAGGTGCTACAGCTTATGTTACTTTAGAACCTTGTTCGCATTACGGACGATCTCCCCCTTGTGCACAATTTATTATTGAATGTGGAATAAGACGTGTGGTTGTCTGTGTTGATGATCCTGATGTGCGAGTCTCTGGGAGAGGGCTACAATGGCTATCGCAAAAAGGCATTATTGTTGACAGGATGATGGAAAGTGAAGGAAAAATATTTCTTCATGCTTATTTGACACGTCAAGTTGAAAAACGATCTCATATTACACTTAAGATTGCAGTTTCTCAAGATAACATGATTGGTATGGCAGGATGCGGATCCGTACCTATTACGGGGTTTATTTCAAAAAATCAAGTGCATTTATTGAGAGCACAGTCAGATGCTATTCTTGTAGGTATAGGTACGGTACTTGCCGATGATCCAGAATTAACTTGTAGATTAAATGGTTTGCAGGAACATTCTCCTATGCGTATCATTCTAGATCCACATTTCAAACTATCTCTTGATTCTAAAATTATAAAAACAGCATTATTAGCACCTGTTATTATTGTAACTGAGAATGATGATCCTGTTCTTGCTCTTGCCTTTAGAAAAAAGAATATAAATATTATTTATTGTGATTGTCGTGATTTGAAAAAGTTGTTGACCATATTGGTAGGTCGAGGTGTTACTTCGTTATTAGTGGAAGGAGGGGCAGCGGTAGCTCATTCTTTTATCAATTCTAGATTAGTGGATTCTATTATTCTTTATAGATCACAGATAGTCATAGGTGAGGGGGGTATTCCTTCTCCTCTAGAAGAAGGATATCTTGAAAAGAATTTTATGTGTGTCCGACGTGATTATTTTGGTTCTGATGTTTGTCTTGAGTATATAGGAAAAAATTTGTGTTTACAGGAATTGTGACGGATATAGGCAAAATTATAGCTATGACACCAATAGCAAAAGGTATGCGATTGCGTGTAATGACATCTTACAACACTTCTAAAATGAAACTCGGTTGCTCTATAGCACACGCTGGTATTTGTTTAACGGTTGTACGACTATCAGAAGAGCATTCGGTTGATAATTGGTATGAAGTAGAAGTTTGGGCGGAGACTAATCGGATCACTAATATAGCTTCATGGGGTATAGGGACTTTTATTAATTTAGAAAGATCCGTGAAATTAGGTGATCGATTGGACGGACACCTTGTTTCTGGTCATATTGATGGGACGGTAGAAATTCTTTTTCTAGATTTTATTGGCGACTCTATGTATTGTCGTCTCAGTCTTCCTCATAACTTAGAACAATTTATAGCAGTTAAGGGATCCGTATGCCTTAATGGAGTGTCATTAACAGTGAATTTAGTAGGTAAGAATTTTTTTGATGTTTTATTAATTCGTCATACTATTGAGGAGACAACGTGGAAGATGCATAAAGTAGGTGATTTGATCAATATAGAAGTAGATTCTATGATGCGTTATATTGCACGATTATATGCGTTGAATACTTCTCAGTAGAAGCGATATCAATAAGGTGTTTTTTTTAGATGATTGTGGTGTAGTGTGGATGGAGTATAAGTAATGGAGGTTTTCATTCCTCATGTTTTAATCATAGAAGCTCGCTTCTATGAAAATCTTTCTGCAATGCTATTTGAAGGTTGTGTAAATGTTTTGCACAGTAGAGCCGTTCAGTGGAGTTCTATAGTAACGCCAGGTGTTTTGGAAATACCTGCTGCCGTTAGCATGGTAATGAATGCTAAAACGCGTAGTGTAACATATGATGGGATTATCGTTCTTGGTGTCGTGATGAGGGGAAAAACTGCTCATTGTGATGTTATAGCACATGCTGTAACACGTGGGCTTGTAGATCTTTCGATCAACGGTTCTCTTCCTATCGGGAATGGAATTGTTGTGGTAGATAGCGAACAACAAGCCTTTGATCGTGTTAGTCCTTCTCATCTAGATAGAGGTGGATGTGCAGCACGTTCTGCTCTTGCAATGATTGAATTAAAAAAAAGTTTATCTGAATAGGTTTTATGACGATACAAGATAATAAAAAAGATCTTAAGTTATCTCATCGAAGAGGGATAGCAAGGCTTGCAGCGGTACAAGCACTATATCAAATCGATATTATCGGTTGTAGTACAACGGAGATTATCTCAGAGTACGAAACGTATCGATTTTGTGCAGATACGGAGTTAGATGTAGAAAGTGTTTATTTGCATGTTGATTTAGAATGGTTTCGTGTCATCATCCATGGTGTGATGGATAGAAAACAACATATTGATTTATTAATTTCCTCTTGTCTTACAGAGAAATGGAGCTTTTCTAGGTTGGATATGATTTTATGTTCTATTTTAAGGGCAGGTGTCTTAGAGTTAATCGAATGTCATTCCGTCCCGGTAGAGGTAATTATTTCTGAATATGTTTGCATAGCGCATGATTTTTTTTATGGAGATGAGCCCAAATTCATTAATGCTGTTTTGGATAAGGTATCTCGTAAAGAGGAAATCAAGAGAAGCGGTTGTGTTTCTGCTATCACTCAATAAATTACCAGTTTGTTTTTTCTTTAGCCTCGACCGCGGTATTGTGGGACATCTTGATTAGGCAAAAATACTCCTTCTGGAGGCGCAGAAGTTTGCCAAAATATATCAATAGGAATACCTCCACGAGGATACCAATATGCACCAATCCGCAGCCATTTGGGATCAAGGATTGTTACTAGTCTTCGTGCAATGTAAATGGTGCAATCTTCATGAAATGAATGATGATTTCGAAAAGATGCCATAAATAATTTGAGAGATTTTGATTCTATCAACCAATCTTTTGGAATATAATCTAGGATCATATGCGCAAAATCTGGTTGAGAAGTAACAGGGCATAGTGAAGTAAATTCTGGTATTGTAAATCTTACAACGTAGTTTAAATTTTTGTTTTGGGATGGAATTCTTTCCAACAATGCTTCATTTGGATCGTCGCAAGGTTTTGCTTTTCCTCCAAGAATAGATAATCCGTTTAAAGTGATTTCAGACATTGATTTTTATTTTCCTTTAATGGTACGTGAATTCCATGGGTCACTTCATTTGCAGGTTCAATATGTATAGTGATGATAGCCTGACCAATATTTTCTTCTAAGGATCTTTCTAGTTTATTGCAAATTTTATGTGCATCGAGAACGATCATATGCGAATCTACAACTAAGTGAAAATTTATAAAAAAAGTTGCGCCAGCCTGTCTTATTTTTAAATCATGGATTCCAATTGATCCAGAAGCATTGAGGGCAATGATATTCTTTATTTTTTCTAGATGTTCTGGTTTAACTGCGGCATCCATGAGATTCTTTATGGAAGATGATATCACCTTGCAACCTTGATATAAAATATTGCAGGCCATGAAACAAGCTATAATAGAATCTAGTACCGTATATTCTGTTATCAGCACTAAGAGTAATCCGCACAGAACACCTGCAGACATCACCACATCTGCAACAAAATGTTGTCCATTTGCCTTGAATGCTGCAGAATGATTTTTCTCTCCAGAGTAAATCAGCCATTTTCCCCAAAATAAGCTAATGATATTTGCCATAAATCCAATGAACAAGCCCATTATTGAAAAATCATTAGAAGGAGAATGAGACATATTGTGCCATGATTCGTAGAGTATTATCAACGCGATATTAGTCATCAGCAACCCTTCTACGACGGCTGCAATATATTCTGCTTTCTGATGTCCAAAAGGATGAGTATTGTCTGCTGGACGATATGCATATTTGAGTGTGAAATACGATATAATTGCTGTTATAATATTCACTATGGATTCAAGTCCATCAGATAGTAATGAGATAAATCCGGTAACATACCATGCAATAATTTTTAAGGCAGTAATGGCTGCGGATATTGGGATTCCCCATAGCGCCATCCGTATCATATTGTTTTGATCATCAACTTTCATTTAAGAATCTTATTTTTTAGACATGTTCATACATTAGTAGCATAAATCATTAATGAATTGAGATCAAATTATACACTAATTGATATATTCCTCCAAATATCTTTGATACTTATTTTCATTAACATTTGATTGATTAAAGTACTTGAACAATATCAAGCGATACCTTATTTCATGCTTTAAAAAGTAAATAAGATATTATATGGTATCGAAGCATCATTTTCTATGGAAGCATTTAATAACGTTTAAACGATTAATCAGTTCAATTTTATTTTGAAAAGTAGTTTTTTAAAGAAGAGAAGAGAAATCGTAATGTTATAATCAGAGATTTTCTTTTTCAAAATTTCTTTAAGAAAGAAGTGCAATTTATTTGTTAGGCGATGATTTATGCGATTATCTCATTCGCTTGTTTATAGGATTTGATATTGTGTATATTTTGATTGTTTGACGTTGATTTCATCAATATTGTTTTTTGTTATGTTAGGATCATTATATTTTCTGTAGTAAGCATTTCAGTAGTTCAAAGAGAAGGGTTCTTAATAATGTATAAAATATTAGCTGTATGCTTGTTTTTAACAACATTTTCAATTAGTTATGCTAGAGATGCCGATTCTTGTACGCCAGTCCGTTTTGCGGACACGGGGTGGACTGATATTGCCGCTACAACAGCTATGACTTCAGTGATTTTGGAAGAGATATTGGGCTACAAGACTAATATTAAATTGCTTGCAGTACCGGTTACTTTTAGATCATTAAAGAACAAAGGAATAGATATCTTTATGGGATATTGGTATCCATCTCTTGAAAAATTTATTGCTCCATATCTCGAGGAGGGATCAATTAAATTAGTGGCGGAAAATCTTCAAGGCGCAAAATATATGCTTGCAGTCAATGATGTAGGATTTGCCCTTGGTATCAAAAGCTATCAGGATATCGCAAAGTATAAAAAAGAACTTGGTGCTAAAATTTATGGTATTGAGCCTGGTAACGAAGGCAATCAGCGTATTTTGGATATGATCAACAATAATAAGTTTTCTCTTAAAGGTTTCCGTCTAATAGAAGCTTCTGAACTCGCTTCTTTTTCTCAAATTCGGCGTGATCAAAGAAATAATATTCCTGCAGTATTTTTAAGTTGGGAACCTCATCCTATTAATTCTGATCTTAATATACATTATCTCCCTGGTGGGGAAGAAATTTCTGGATTTGGAGAAGCATCTGTTTATACTGTAGTGCGTTCAGATTATCTGGATAAATGTCCTAATATCAGTAGATTGCTTAAAAATATTAAGTTTTCTGTTGCATTGGAAAATGAGATGATGAAATTGATCTTGAATAATAAGCAAGATCGGCAATTCGTGGGAAGAACAATGCTTCGTACTCACCCTGATCTCTTGAAGAATTGGCTAATAGGAGTTACGACATTTGATGGGCAAGACCCTTCTCGTCAACTAGAGAGATTTATGAATAATTAACTTTCCCAATCGTTGCTTACATTGTATCGTAGTACTTGGGGATTTTATTGTATGGCAGATAGGATGAGAAATTGAGTCCAATTATTCAGGCGCCTATCCCTTTAGGGGATTATTTGCAAGAGTTTTTTGTGTGTCTTACTCAAAACGGAGAGTGGTTTTGTAATATTCTATCATTTATACTTCTTAAAGCTGTGAATCTTGTTTTATTTGTTCTGCAATATTTACCGCCTCTGGTATTCGTTTGTGTGGTATCTTTGTTGGTACTGATGGTCAAGCGTTCTATAACTATCGCAGTTGGTACTGCTATGGGTTTGTTGTTGATCATTAAGCAAGGATATTGGCAGGAAACAACAGAGACTTTATCTTTGGTATTGGTTTCTACTTTTATTTCGATGTTCATAGGTGTTCCGCTTGGAGTTTTAGCGGCTTGGTATCCAAGATTCTACTCTATCATACGGTTATTTCTTGATTCTATGCAGACTATTCCAACATTCGTTTATCTTATTCCAGCATTGGTTCTTTTTGGTTTAGGAATGGTGCCGGGGATAGTTGCAACAATTGTGTTTTCCATTCCAACTTCCGTTCGATTAACTCGACTGGGCATTATTTCTACACCCCCAATACTCAAAGAAGCAGCATGTGCGTTTGGCGCAACGCCTTTTCAGGTATTTCGTAAAGTAGAACTTCCATTTGCTATTCCACAGATTGTAGCGAGTTTGACTCAAACAATTATGCTTTCTTTGTCAATGGTTGTAGTAACTGCGCTTGTTGGTTCAAATGGATTGGGAGTGCCTGTGTTGCGTGCTCTTAATACAGTCGATATAGGTAGAGGTTTTGAGTCGGGTCTGTGTATCGTTATTCTAGCAATTATATTAGATCGTTTGTTTAGTATTCCAGATCCAAGGGATAGGATATGAATGACTGTGCAGTAAAGTTTCGTGATGTCGATATTGTTTTTGGGGAGACTTCAAACAAAATCCGGAAGAGGTCACGGTATAGCATCAAGAAACATGATAAAGTTTCTGAGTATGGTATGGTTTCCGCGGTTATTAAGGCTAATCTTGAGGTTAAAAAAGGTGAGATTCTTGTATTAATGGGTCTTTCGGGAGCAGGAAAATCTACTCTATTGCGTTCTATTAATGGATTAGCTCCTGTAGTACGAGGTGAGGTATTAGTTGATACGGATAAGGGATTTGTGAATCCATATGCCGCAGATGCAAATGTTTTGCGTAAATTGCGCATGCATACTGTTTCTATGGTATTTCAACAATTTGCGTTGTTACCTTGGAGAACAGTTGCTCGTAATGTTGAATTGGGATTAGAATTTCTTGATATTCCTGATGTAGAAAGAAAATCTAGAGTTGCGGAGCATCTTGAAATTGTTAATCTGACTAAATGGGCTGATTGTAAAATTAATATGTTGTCGGGGGGCATGAAGCAACGAGTAGGTTTTGCGAGAGCATTTGCTACGGGTGCTCCTATTTTGCTCATGGACGAGCCATTTTCATCTTTAGATCCATTGATCAGGATGCGTCTTCAAGATGAATTACTGGCATTACAAAGAAAGTTAAAAAAGACAATTGTTTTTGTGAGTCATGATATTAACGAGGCTTTCCGATTAGGCAATCGTATTGCTATTATGGAAGGAGGGCGTATTATACAATGTGGGACACCACAGGAAATTATTTTACATCCAGCTAATTGTTATGTATCTGAATTTATACAAAAATTAAATCCTATTACTGCCCTTGTTGCAGCTGATGTTATGCGTGTTTGTTCTATAGATGATGAATCGAATATTGTTCATAAGATATCTCGACAGATGCCTTTGATAGATATTATTGATATGGTAGCTGATAATCTAGGCAAAATTGGAGTTGTCGAAGATGATAGAATCGTTGGTATTATTACTGCCATAGACATTGTTAGAGGTCTTTCTTGTTGTAGGAGATTTTCTTGATATAAAGGAAAAGACCACGTATTTTGAATAAGTAGTGTAGTTGGTGTATTTTTATCGAGTACGTTCTCAAAAAACCCTCTAATATAGTGAGTATAACACTGGAATGGTCGATCAAGGGGTAAGAAGCTACTTACAAATGTATATCGCATTGCTGATTAGGAGTTATGTTAATCCAACTTTTTGTAAGGCATAGTAGGTTAATGAATATGCTGAGATTGGTGAAATGCTTAAATATGTAGAGTTGAATACATCGATCTTAATAAGATTTCAGGTATTCTACTATATGGTGATCTACAAATACATATTGGCTTGTTCGTATCTTTAAAAACCACATTGTGGAGAACATGATAGGAAGGATGTCTTTGAGACGTGAGTACGATTACAAGTGAATAAATTCTTATTTTTTGGGCTAAAGCTAGAATAGCTCAGAAGAAGAGGGGAGTAAATCTTGTATTGAACTGGCAAACTGGACAGTAATATTGACAATTTGCTAATTCAATTAATCTTCTTAGCCGAACACTAGACAGTATGATGCGAATCCACTTGATTCTCCAATTATTTTTTAGATTCATGTGCTGGACTATAGTCCTAGAACATCCATTCATTGTAACGATTGCCGCTTTATTTCAATGCTTTTTTAGGATGATTTTGACGGCTCAATCCTATTGCAAGCCTGATCCTTGTTGATATTCAGTGACTGATGGACAATAAAAAGGGGAGCGTATCTTGGATTCACTGAGATACCTGAGGTATCTCGTTCATGATTCTGGATAGGTTGCTCATTTTTAGATTCAACTGCGGTCATTGCCTGCCGGACTTCCAATCCCTCTTTTACTTTCGCCTTTACTTGTGTTTGGGATTCTTTTTCTTCGATGCGTTGATTATATGGGTTTCTATACCTTTAGCAATCTCCTTGTCTTCTTTTCAGCTTCTGCTAGCTGTTGTTGTGGTACCTTTTTTGTCTTTATGCCCGCTTCTACTAGTTTTCTAAATCTATGTATATTAGAGAAGTGATTATTAATCTCTTGATATTCATTGAATCAATCCCTTTATCCATTAGTGCTTACTAGTAACAAATGCACTTCTAGGCAGTAAATAATTTATCATTAGTTGATTTTATTCAAGGGTTACACTGTATTTAAATTATTTCGTTAGTTAAAAACCGATGGTTTGTGGAATATGGTTGAAGGGTTGCTCTGCCTGATTACTTTACTCATCAGTGGCTTTCCTTAACATTCACTTAAATTTGTAGATAGTAAAAACCAATTCTGTAAAGAATTGGCGGTAGGAACGTTTAATACCAGTACTTGATTAATAGTACCCAACATGGCGGACGAACAGCCAATCATAGTGGTTAATATTTTCCAAGACATATTATTGATTTCACTCTGAATCTTCATAGACGTGCCACTCATATCTGCACGAATATTTGCAATTTCCACACGATTATTTGTAATCGCTTCCTTTAAATTTGAATCCTTTGTCGACTTTATCACTTAGTTTTTTTTTATCGTTTTTTTCTAAGAGAATAATGCGATAATCTTGGATATTTTTAATTTCCTCTGGTGGTAGGTTGTCTATTTGATTTTAGATTTTTCGCCACCATGCCATAATACCGTTCATGAGTTATTAAAAGTATCACTAACTATACTCCTTAGATAGATTTGTTATTCTCCACACGCCTGTTTTAGGCTTAACTTGGCTGGAAAGTAAATCAAATGTTCCAAATATTAGTTGGACCTTCAAAAGGATAATCAATCACTTTAAGTTTTTAATAAATATTATTCAAAAATAAATAAATTTATTGATAATATCATTGTGCATGTAGAATCGAATAGTTAATTTTATATTGATAGGATCTTGTAATGTTTTTACCTTTTTTGATTGCTTTTCTTGTTTCTATTTCACTTATTCTTAAACAAAGAAAAATAAGTTATATCCTTCTATTAATACTGTTTATTATAACTATTTTGTTATTTAAATATCATGCAACCAATAATATTAATTTATCGTTTTAGTTAGAGAATTATGATAAAAACACTGTCTTCAAGAAAATTTATTTCTAATCTCAATATTCTAGGGTTATTAGGAATATGTGCAGTATTAATCGTTGCATTCTATTATCAAATTATATTGCATGAAATACCATGCCCACTATGTTTACTACAACGAGTAGGAATCATCATGATAGGCATAGGTTTTCTATTTAATCTTATTTCTGGTATTAAGCAGCGTCACTATAGTATAATGATCCTTGGTGCTATCACCACATGTATTATCGCAACCCGCCAAGTGTTAATTCATATTCTGCCAGGTGATCTTGGATATTCTATCCCAGTCTTCGGTATGCATCTTTATACTTGGTCGCTAATTTTTTCTTTAGTTATCATCCTATTTATTTCTGTACTAATGTTGTTTGATACTGCTGAAATAAAAGTAGCGAAGTCTCCTGTCAGAGAAATAGCGATTTATCTATTTGTGTTTTTAATATTCGCTAACTTTATATCCACAATACTGGAATGTGGATTAACACAATGTTTTGATAATCCAACGTTTTATCAATTATTAAATTAAAATCTAATGTATTGTTAATTGAAAGTGCGCGGTTCTCGTATAAATTAAGCAGCAGGTAGTAGCTTAAATTAATCATGATGGTGGATAATAAAAATCCTATGGTGAACTACAGAGTTGGGAACTAGGAGCATAAAGATGTGGTGGTTTTTTCTTTTACGAAGGAATTGAAGGTAAAGAACCTAGTTTTGAGCGAATCACTTTATCTGCGGTGCTAATTAGGTGTAAGATAATTGACAAAACGGTTTTGTGGAACGGAAAACAATTTCCCCGTTTCAATTTTTTGTGTGGCACATAAGAATGAGATTATTTTTGCAACTTTTTGTGGATGTGGGACAGTATTCGGATCTTCTGCAGGCATAGCTTTTGCTCGCATGGAAGTGCGAGTGGGTCCAGGATCTATATTTATGACGCGTAATGCAGTATTGACTGTTTCTTTGCTCCAAGTACGTGCTAATGCTTCTATTGCTGCTTTAGAAGCAGAATAAGCTCCCCAAAGTGGGCGACATTTATAAGCTGCTCCAGATGAAAGAATAATAGCGCGTCCGCAATGCGATTTTTTAAGCCAAGGATCAAAACTGCGCATAATATTCCAGTTTGCCATTACATTAACTGATATAACATCTGCGAAAGATTTTTCTTTTATTTGCCAAATAGGACTAATGGATCCTAGAATTCCTGCATTAGCTATTAAAATATCTAGTTTGCCCCAGCGTTTTGCAATGTATGTTTTGGTTAATTCAAGAGCATTGCTATCTCTTAAATCAAATGCAAAAATATCTATTTTCTTATTAATTTTTTGTAGAGCATTTTTTAGTTTTTCTAATTGACTAATACTACGACCACAAGCGATGACATATGCACCAGATCGTGCTAATTCTAAGGCAGTATAATAACCAATACCACGAGATGATCCTGTAACGAGTGCTAAGCGATTGTCGAGATTGACATGAATCTCGGAATTATTTTTAGATTCACAATCTATCATGAGCTGATAATCAACGATAATTCTTCATCGTTATGTTGAGATTGCTTATCTACAAGGGGCGTTGGGTAATCTCCTGTGAAACAGTGATCAGCAAATGCAGGATTTTGAGGATCGCGTGGTATACCGCAAATAGCATTATATAAACCATCTACGGACAAGAATCCTAAAGAATCAACTCCTATAAAGTTACACATTTCTTGTGGAGAAGAACATTTATTAGCTAAGAGTGCAGTGGGATCTGGAATATCTATACCATAAAAATCAGGGTATAATACCATTGGGCTAGCTACTCTAAGATGTACTTCTGAAGCACCTGCACTTCGTATCATTTGTACAATTTTAACAGATGTAGTTCCACGAACGATTGAATCATCAATAAGTACTACGCGTTTCCCCGCAAGGATTGTCCGATTTGCAGAATGTTTTAATTTAACACCAAAAGCACGAATATGATGAGATGGTTCAATAAAAGTACGTCCTACATAATGGTTTCTAATAATGCCTTGTTCAAAAGGAATGCCACTTTCTTTTGCATATCCTATAGCTGCAGGAACTCCCCCATCTGGAATCGGTACGACGATATCAGCAATAACAGGAGATTCTTTTGCAAGATTTTTACCCATATTTCGGCGGGATACATAGATGCTTCTTCCACTGATTATTGAATCAGGTCGGGCAAAATAAACATATTCAAAAATACACATGCGTTCAGGGGATGTAGAAGGATTTTTATAAGAATCAATGGAAATAAAACCATCTTCTTGTAGTTCGCATACAATGGTTTCACCGTTTTCTACATCACGGATGTATTTAGCTCCCGTGATCTCCAGAGCGCATGTTTCGGAACAGAAAATGGGTTTTCCGTGTAACTCGCCCATGATTAATGGACGGATTCCTATCGGATCACGTGTTGCTATTAATTTAGTACGTGTTAGGGCAAGCATCGCATATGCACCTTGTACATGCCGTAAGGAATCAATAAAACGATCGCAGGAGCCATTTTTTTGAGAGCGTGCAATTAGATGTAGGATAACTTCTGTATCAGAAGTAGATTGAAAAATAGCTCCACTAGAAATTAGTTTTTTTCGTAAGGTTAAACCATTTGTAAAATTTCCGTTGTGTGCGATAGCAATTCCGCCTACTTGAAGATCTGCAAACAATGGTTGTACATTTCTTATGATTTGGTCCCCCGTCGTGGAATAGCGGACATGCCCAATAGCCATATTCCCCGGCAATAAAGATAATGTTTCTGGCTTTGTAAAGTGATCTCCAACTAATCCTAAATGTCTTTCAGAGTGGAACTTATTTCCATTAAAAGATATTATCCCAGTAGCCTCTTGTCCACGGTGTTGAAGAGCATGTAATCCAATAGCAGTAAGGGTTGCAGCATCTGGATGTCCAAGGATTCCAAATACTCCACATTTCTCGTTTATCTGCTTGTAATTGTTTCGCTTAGAACACATGGATTTCAAAGGGATATTCCTCTTTTTTCTATAGACTCAGGAAGTAGTTATTCTATTTTGCGGTGCTAGCAAATATTCTTTATTATAAAAGGAGAGAAATTAAGTCATGCCATTTTTGATATGCATTATCGCTAACTGATGATAAGAATATTTTATACATATTAAAAATAGACAACTTTATTATAATAAGATATCAGCATTTGATAGCAAATTTATTATACGTTACGACGACGGTACTGCTCCTTAAGTTCATTGAACGATTGATTGTAAGCGTGTTCCCATTCTGTCCAAGGCTTTTTTGGATATAGATTTTTGAATCCATGCTGGTTCTCTGCTTTCGTGTACGATTAAATTCCAACAGGAAGTGGTGATGATAAGTAAAAATAATCCTCGCACCCCTCCAAAGGCACATCCTAATATTTTATCCAGTAATACGGAACGAATACGAATCGGCGTGCTCATTATCTTTAATAAGATTGATACAACCGTTAATATAATCAAGAATAATGGTATTATTGTCATTATTATTGCTACTTGCTTGCTTTTAAAAAATTCTGATACTCTTTCCAAAAGCATTGGATATAGATAGCGGGTCATTATGGCGGCAACGATCCAGTTAGTTAAAGAGATCATTTCACTAAATATTCCTCGTGCCATCGCCAACATAGATGAAATCGATATGAATCCAAAGCAAAAAATATCAAAATATGTTATTCCCATGGTGAATTTAAACTCCTAGTTTTATGCACAGTTTTTTTGTCCTTTTTTTGAAGAGCAGTGATTTTTTTGACAAGATCACTAAGATTTTTGATGTATTGCCGATCAAGCATACCGATTTTGCATTCTCCTTTGGCAGATTCTGGAAATACTCCTGATAAAAAACCAATTTTTTCTGCTTCTTTTAATCGTTGTTGCATATGTCCAACAGCTCTGACAGATCCCGATAAACTCACTTCTCCGAAGTAGACAAAGTCACTGGGTAGAGGTATGGATAATATAGATGAAATTAATGCTGCTGCAACGGCAACATCGGCGGCTGGTTCTGATATACGGTAACCCCCTGCGATGTTAAGATGAACATCGTGGTTTCCAAACTTGATATTACAACGCGCTTCTAATACAGCTAAAATCATCGCTAGGCGAGAAGAATCCCATCCAACGACAGTGCGACGAGGCATTCCAAGGGAAGTAGGAACAACTAAAGATTGTATTTCTACTAGAAGAGCACGAGTACCTTCTATTCCTGCAAAGACCGCTGTTCCTGGGGATGTTGAATCTCGATCTGATAAAAATATTTTAGAAGGATCAGAAACCTCCTGAAGTCCTTTGTCAGACATTTCAAAGACACCTATTTCGTCTGTTGGCCCAAAACGATTTTTGACACTGCGTAATATACGATAATCATATTGTGTATTGCGTGTACCACCTTCAAAATACAAGACTGCATCTACCATATGTTCAATAACTCGTGGTCCTGCGATCTGTCCTTCTTTAGTAACATGCCCAACTAATACCATAGCAACACCATTCTTTTTTGCATATTGAATCATTGCTTGAACACTCGTGCGTACTTGTATAACTGTTCCAGGAGAAGATTCTGCTGTTTGACTCCATAAAGTTTGTATGGAATCTATAATGACAAGATCGGGTTTTTCATTGGTTATAAGAGTTGCTATAATATCTTCAACATTTGTTTCAATAGCTATGTAGACAGAGCTGTTAATAGTATTTAATCGTTGCGCGCGTAACCTAATTTGCCCAATGGCTTCTTCACCAGAGACATAAGTGATGCGGTGTTTTTTATATGCTAAAGATGCGGCTGTTTGCATTAGCAGTGTGGATTTTCCAATCCCTGGATCTCCTCCTACTAGTATGACTGATCCGCGTACAAATCCTCCTCCTGTGACACGGTCGAGTTCATCAATATGGGTTTGAATGCGTGATTCTTCTTCTATTGATTCTTCTGATAACATAAAAAGAGAGATAGAGTGACCTTGTTTAATTGTTTTGCTAAATCTTTGATCGCTTTCTTTTCTGGAACTATCCTCGATGATGGTATTCCATGCATTACATGAATCACATTTTCCAATCCAACGCGAATGGATTTCACCACAGGATTGACAAAAGTATTGAGATCGTATTTTTACCATTTATCGACCTATCTTAAAATTTTCATGTCAACGATTCAGATGAGTTACATCGCTTATAATCTTTTTTATGTATAAAATTTTGCATAACGCGTTCCAATTCTCACAAGAAGATCATAATTAGTAGTTCCAGAAGCAAGGGCTACATCATCTAATTTTATATCAGGTCCAAAAATCTGGATATAATCTCCTACTTCTATGCTAAGAGAATCGGTAATGTCAAACATTGTCATGTCCATTGTTATTTTCCCTAAAATGGGAACCATATAACCTTTGATAAATCCTTTCCCTCCTAGAAATACAGATGGACTGTGTTCTGAATCTAATCCAGAAAGGGTTAAAGGATAGCCATCGGCATATCCAATGGCTGCAACGGCTATCAGACTATCGCGTGTTAATTTTTTTTGTCCTCCATAGCTAACTAATTCTCCTGCCAATGCTTTGCGGATGAGAATAATACGTGCTTCTGCAGTGACAACAGTTTGCATAGGATGCGACTTATTGATTTTATCAGTTCCGCCATATAGGGATATTCCAGGGCGAGTTAATTGAAAATGATAATTTGGACCGAGTAAAATTCCTGATGAAGAGGCTAAACTTGCTTCTATTCCCTTATAATGTGAGATAAGAGTACGAAATCTTTCTAATTGCACAGAATTAACATGAGAACTCGGGTCATCAGCACAAGCAAGATGACTTATGATGAGAGATAACTGACCTAATTTTTTATTAAAAGAATTGTGTGTAAAATCTAATGCTTCTTGTAGAGAGAGTCCTAACCTATTGAAGCCTGTATCAACTTGTAAAGCGTAGGGATGTGAAACGCCACAAGACATTAACTTTGAATAAAAAGTCAGTTGAGGAACAGAAGAGATAACAGGTATGAGATTTGTGTCAAATATAATTTTTTCTTGTCCTGGATGTATACCATATAAAACAAAAATTCTTGCTTGTGGGGTATATAGACGAAGTTTTACTCCTTCTTCTACACTAGTCACAAAAAAATCTTGCACTCCAGCATTGTAGAGGGCTGGAGCTATCTTTTCACAACCCAACCCATATGCATTGTCCTTCACTACTGCTGCTGTTCGTGCGTTACCAGAAAGTGCATTCATACTATGCCAATTATTTTTCAGGGCTGTAAGATCAATTTTAAGTCTTAGAAATTCATTTGAATGCATAGGATAATTCGATACTTGATGAAAAACAGGGAATTGTTATGCAGAATCAAAATGTTCACCAGTTTGATAAGACGAATCAGATAATGCGGAAAAGCGTGTAAATTCTGCTTGAAAAGCAAGGGTAACCGTTCCTGTTGGTCCATGACGTTGTTTGGCTATAATAATATCGGCAATGCCTTTTACTCTTTTAAGATCTTCCTGCCACTTTGTATAAGCAAGAATATCATCTTTGTTTGTAGGTTCTTTGTTTCTGATATAATATTCATCGCGGATGACGAATAGTACTACGTCTGCATCTTGTTCAATGGAACCAGATTCACGTAAATCAGAAAGTTGAGGGCGTTTATTATCACGATTCTCTACTTGTCGAGAAAGTTGTGAAAGCGCAATGATAGGTATATTAAGTTCCTTTGCCAGAGCTTTTAATGCCATGGTAATGCCTGTGATTTCCAGAACACGATTTTCTTCAATTTTTTTAGAAGTAGTCATTAGTTGTATATAGTCTACAATAAGAAGATCAAGTCCTCGTTGACGTTTTAATCGACGTGCACGTGTCGCTAATTGACTCATGGAAATACCACCAGTTTGATCAATGTATAGTGGTAATTTTTGCATTACCTGAGAACAAGCAACAATTTTTTCGTAGTCAGGTCGCGTCAATTCTCCTCTGCGTATCTTTGAAGAAGGAACTTCTGTTTGTTCAGAAATAATGCGGGTAGCGAGTTGTTCAGAAGACATTTCCAAAGAATAGAATCCAACAATGCCACCATTAATAGTTTTATAAGATCCATCTGTTTGTAGTTCTGCTTTATATGCATCTGCAACATTATAGGCAATATTCGTTGCCAGTGATGTTTTTCCCATACCTGGGCGTCCCGCAATAATTATGAGATCGGAACGTTGTAATCCTCCCATTTGTTTATCAAGCGTTTGAATTCCTGTAGAAACTCCGGCGAGTCTTCCATCTCGATTAAACGCTTGTCCAGCCATATCAATTGCGACTGTCATTGCATCAGAAAATGTATGGAATCCCCCATCGTATCGTCCATTTTCTGCTAAATGAAATAGTTTTCGTTCTGCTTCTTCAATTTGGATTGAAGGGGATTTATCAAGAGACGCTTCATAAGCGGCATTCACCATTTCTTCACCAATAGTGATGAGAGTACGGCGCAGCGCTAATCCATATATTATTCTTCCATAATCTTCGGTATTTATTATTGAAACTGCTTCGGAAGCTAGACGCGCTAAATACTGTGGTACTGTTAGCTCTCCTAACATATCTTGATCAGATAAGAAAGTTTTAACCGTAACGGGATTAGCTGTTTTTCCCATGTGAACCAACTTACCCATTATTTCGAAAATTTTCTGGTGAATCGCTTCGAAAAAATGCAACGGTTTTAAGAAATCTGATACTCGATAAAAAGCCTCATTATTCACAAGGATAGCTCCTAAAAGAGCTTGTTCTGCTTCAATGTTATTGGGAGATTCACGATATTGAGAGGAATCTTCTTTTGGAATAGATAAAATGATATCCTGAGCTGTATTAATCATTTTCTAGTTTCCAATATTGTTGAGGTGTCTACATTAAAAAACACATCAATAAAACGATCCATTGGTAAATTTTAAGAAAAGGAAAGGAATCCTTCAATACCAATCCCGCCCTACAAAATGACACTCCTAATTCCCCTCAAGGACGAATCTAACTGTGTTTCCTTATTTATTATGAGGAGAAAGAACTTCTTAAGGGTTATCAATGGGGAGAGGGGAAAATCAGCTTAGTATTTCTTCCTCATGCTCTCCTAATATGTCTTGTTTTACCATCTCTTCGGTAGAGCGGGCGACGTTTAATGTAATGGTAGTAGAAACGTCAGCGTGGAGCGATATCATTATATTGTGTATTCCGACTGATTTGATAGGTGATTTAAGATTAATTTGCCCACGGTTAACATCAAATCCTTCTTCAATTAATAAATCAGCTATATCGCGACTTGAAACTGACCCATAAAGATATCCTGTATCCCCTGCAGCGCGGATTAAAGAAAAATTCTTTTTCGCTAAATCCTTAGAAATTCCTTCGTATTTTGCCTTTTTTTCAAGATTTGCCGCCTCTAAAACTGAACGCTGAGACTCAAAAAGAATTTTGTTTTCTTTATTAGCCCGTAAGGCTTTTTTCTTGGGCAAAAGATAATTGCGTGCATAACCGTTCTTAACCTTGACTACTTCCCCCATAGGTCCAAGATTTGTTACGTTTTGAAGAAGAATTACCTCCATTATTTTTTTCCCTTTCTTATTTTTCTGCGTATCATACATTCTGCATTATGAAAATCATTTTCTTAAAAACTCTCTAAGAAGATCCCTTACAATAGAATGACATAGATAAGAAGTCCATCGCAGAGATCAATACTCTTGTTTACAGGTGCTGACATGGATGCACGTAATTATATTACCACTTTGCAATAACACACTTCTTTTTCCTGCGTATAAAAATTATTTTGATACAAAAAAATACCTTTCCTCGAAGAGAAAGAAACATAAAGACCCCATGTCAGCATGTAGAAACCACTTTAATATATTTTATACTGAGAGATATTTTACGCTGTTTTTAAATCATACTCAAACAGTAACACTCCAAACGCAAAGCTATAATCAATACTAATGCATGAAGAAATACAGTGTTCTCCAATTTTTGGACAATCTTCTTAGAGATTTACATAGGCAATTAGCCCAAGATAGCGTGCTCGTTTGATCGCTTTGGCAAGCTCACGCTGCTTTTTATGGGAAACAGAAGAAATACGAGAGGGGACTATTTTCCCGCGTTGAGATAAAAATCGATTCAAAAGACGAATATCTTTATAGTCGATGCGAGGTGCCCCCTTGCCAGATAGAGGGCAAGATTTGCGACGATGACTCACGTTCCTACGCAATAAAGGGGTAGGTGCAACTTCAGCCATTTTTGATAACTCCTATGATAAAGGTTTTTCTTCGCTAACATGTTGCTTACGATCCACGTTTCGATCTCTAGGGAACCGGTCGTTTCTATCGTCGCGATCATGTCTTTGTATTGTTAGAGTTGGTGACTGTTCGTGAGAATCAACTAAAAGCGTAAGAGAGCGTAAAACATTCTCATCAATACGCATCTTTCGCTTCATTTCATGAATAGCAGCAGGAGGAGATGCAATATTCATGAAAACGTAGTAGGCTTTGCGATTTTTACGGATTCGATACGCAATGGTTCGCATTCCCAATTCGTTTACAAGACGAACCTCGCCACCATTTTCCTGAATCAAAGATTGATACTGCCCAATTGTATCCTTAATCTGTTGACTCGAGATATCCTGTCGCAAGAGGAAAACATGCTCGTATAGTTTCATACTTAATAGCCTTTTCTAGCGTTTTTATTCCAATTTTTTCTTTGTTCATCATATACATTTAGTACAATAACGAAAAGTTCGGATCTTTCCCAAAAACTCTGCTATTTTCTTGCAAAAAATGTCAGTGAATACAACTAAAATACCCGTTAAAAACAGGACGGTACATGCATTTATTGTAAAAATCAAGGGGCTCTCAAACTTTATAATGTTCAATATAGGCAGATTAACAAGGCGCGTAAGTATTGGAGATTGTATTTGATGGTATATCTTTTGTTACTCGTTCTAATGATTCATGATTAATTTCAAATATTTGAAGAACTTAATTGGACAGTTTATCATTGCTTGTTTTCGAAGAATAGGAGGATAAGGATTGGCTGTGAACAGATTATTTTTTAAAATATTTTTGTTCTAATCATGGTAGAATGCTTAAAGTAAATGTAAGAAAACTCGCTGCTTGTTTACTCATGTTCATTTGATAGAGATCTAGGATATTTGAGATGCCAATTCCAAGCAGATTCTATAATATCACGTAATTTATATTTTGGATTCCACCCCAAAATTTTCTTTGCTTTTTTATTATCGGCTACAAGGGAAGGGGGGTCTCCTATGCGTCTGGATTCGTAAGTGATAGGGAAGGCACATTCATACATTGATTGGATAGTAGAGATAATTTCTTTGACCGTGATTCCTGTCCCAGTTCCAAGATTGATAGCTATACTATCACCTTGATTTATCAAGTATTCTAATGCCATTATATGGGCGTTAGCTAAATCGAGGACATGAATGTAATCACGCAAACAAGTCCCATCCCTTGTTGCATAATCTTGCCCAAAAACTTTGAAACTATTTTGATAACCCATGGCTGTTTTAATTGCTAATGGAATAACATGAGTTTCAGGATTATGCCATTCTCCAATGATGCTATCCAATGTTGCGCCAGCTGCATTGAAATATCTAAGTACAACAGATCGTAATCCATTTACTTTATTATGTTGTAGTAGTTCTCTTTCTACTACGTATTTCGTGTATCCATAAGGTGTTATTGATTCTTGTGGATCATTTTCCGTGATGATCGTGTTGTGAGGTATGCCGTATGTTGCGCAAGTAGAAGAAAAGATAAATCTTCTTACATTTGATTCTATAGCGGTTGCAATGAGATTAAAACTACCCTTAATATTAATTTCATAAAATAAAGAAGGATTTTTTACAGATTCACTGATGTTAGTTAAGCCTGCAAAATGCATAACAGACGCTGGTTGGTACTTGGCAAAGACTGCGCGAAGATTTGTATAATCGCAGATATCTACTTGTTCTAACGGTCCCCATAAAACAAATTCAGCGTGCCCACTTGATAAATTATCCAATACAATGGGTAAAAAACCTCTTTCGTATAGGACGCGACAAGTATGGGCACCGATGTATCCAGCTCCTCCAACAACGAGAACATTTTTGTTTTCCATGATAGTAACGATCTATTGAAATCATAACCCTAAGTAAGGGGGAGATGAGGCGTTAGGTAAAAACTTCACACTTGAATTTTAGACAAAACATTTAAAGAATGCTTATTTCAAATAGAATATTATAGTTTGCAAAAATGCTCGTGCCATCGATTACCTTTTAGAGGTAGGATCCATGGCAATGTTTGTATTTTTTACCACTTCCACAAGGACAAGGATGATTGCGTTTAATTTTGCTCGTTTTGCAGACATTGGGGGTATCTAATTCATTTTCTTTTTGAATGACAGGTCCGTGATCATTTTCTGCTATATAAGGTAGCGAATTGTTTAGCTCTTGATTATTGATGTTATTCGGTTCAATACGTGCAATCTGAGAGACAACATCTTTCCGCAAATGAGTAAGTAATGTGTTAAAAAACCCAAATGCCTCAGATTTGTATTCTTGTAATGGATCCCGCTGCGCATATCCACGAAATCCTATGATAGATCGTGAATGTTCAAGTCTTGCCATGTGTTCGCGCCAGAAAGAATCTAAAGTATGGAGGAGGATATGGCGTCCCAAGGCCTGCATTTTTTCTGTGCCGAAGGAATTTTCTTGATCTTCTGCTATCTTATCAGCTTTGGCAAAAATCCTTTTGGACATTTCAGTATGATCTATGCCGTTGTCATTACGCCATTCTAATACAGGAAAGTGGATTCCAAAAATTTCATAAATTTCAGTTTCCAATTTTTTAATATCCCACTTTTCTGGATATGAGTTGTTAGGGATACATTTTTCAACGATATTATGTAGCGTGTCATGGCGCATATCGGCAATAATTTCTAAGATATTTTCCGTATCAATTATTTCAAGACGTTGTTCGAAAATGATTTTACGTTGTTCGTTGAGGACATCGTCATATTTAAGTAGATTTTTTCTTGTTTCAAAATTGCGTGCTTCAACTTTTTGTTGGGCACGCTCAATTGCCTTATTAATCCACGGATGAATGATAGCTTCTCCCTCTTTTAATCCTATTTTGCGTAAAAAACTCTCCATGCGAGGTGAGCCAAATATACGCATCAGATCATCTTGAAGCGATAAATAAAATTTCGATCTCCCAGGGTCACCTTGACGTCCTGATCGCCCACGTAGTTGGTTGTCTATTCGTCTGCTTTCGTGGCGTTCTGTAGATATTACATAAAGCCCTCCTGCAACAATAGCCTTTTCTTTAAGAGACTGGACTTCCTCCTGAATCATTTTTATACGCTTATTTCTTATTTCTTCATCGGAAATATTAGCCAGCTCATGTTCAATGCGCATAGCAACATTTCCTCCGAGTTGAATATCAGTACCTCTGCCAGCCATATTGGTCGCAATAGTGACTGCACCAGGAATGCCAGCTTGAGAAATGATATAAGCCTCTTTTTCATGATAGAGGGCATTGAGAATTTGAAATTTTGTAAATTTATGCTTGCGAAGTTGGCTAGCTAGATACTCCGATTTTTCTATTGAAGGCGTTCCTACAAGAACAGGTTGTCCTTTTTTATGAGAATCTATAATTTCCGCAATGATGGCAGCATATTTTTCTTCAGAAGTTCGGTAGATTTCATCATGTTCGTCAATACGAATTACTGGAACATTGGTGGGCACTTCGATGACGTCTAAATTATAAATGTTGGCGAGTTCTTCAGCTTCTGTAGATGCTGTTCCAGTCATTCCTGATAATTTACGGTATTTCAAAAAGTAGTTTTGAAATGTAATGGAAGAGAGAGTTTGGTTTTCAGGTTGTATTTTTACCCGTTCTTTGGCTTCCAAAGCTTGATGCTGTCCGTCAGAATACCTTCTTCCTGGCATCATACGCCCAGTAAACTCGTCAATGATGACAACTTCATCGCGGTTGACTATATAATCTCTATTGCGAAGGAAAAGTGTATGTGATTTAAGCGCATTATTGATGAGATGGACAATGGCTACATTTTCAAAACTGTAAAGTCCTCCTGATTTTAGAAGGTTTTCACCATGTAATAGCTCTTCTATTCTTTCGGTCCCTTTTTCAGAAAAGTGGACTGTGCGTTGTTTTTCATCGATTTCGTAATCAGAAGGATGTAACTGAATAATAATTGAATCAATAGTTCTGTATAAATCAGAGTGATCTTCCACTGGGCCTGATATAATGAGGGGCGTGCGTGCCTCGTCAATAAATATGGAATCCACTTCATCAACTATCGCAAAATTGTGTCCACGTTGTACCATATCTACGCGCCTATATTGCATGTTATCACGCAAGTAATCGAAGCCAAGTTCGTTGTTAGTGATATATGTTATGTCGCAGGCGTAAGCAGCGCGGCGTTTGTCATCAGAGAGATCATGGAAGACAACACCTGTTGAAAGCCCAAGAAACTTGTAAATAGCAGACATAGTGTTGGAATCTCTGCGAGCGAGATAATCATTAACAGTGACGACATGCACACCTTTCCCAGATAACGCATTCAAATAGACAGGAAGAACGGCTGCTAAAGTTTTTCCTTCGCCGGTTTTCATTTCTGCTACACAGCCCTTGTGAAGTATCATTCCTCCTAAAAGCTGTACATCAAAAGGGCGCATACCTAAGGTGCGACGAGCAACTTCACGTACTACGGCAAATGCGGGAACTAATAGATCGTCCAGTGTTTCGCCATTGTTGATACGTTCTTTGAATTCTGATGTTTTATTTGCAAGGGAATCATCGGATAGATGAGAAATCTCCTTCTCAAGCTCGTTAATTGCAATAACCTTCGCATAATAGGGTCGCAAGCGTCGTTCATTAGAAGGAATGAGTAACTTGCTTGCCAGCTTTGCTAGATGACTGAGCATGAAAAATGTTTTCCTCTTCAGAAGAATATCCCGTATTATGAGATTGTTATTACTTTATAATCCTTGACATACCCGTATGGATGCCTTGGTCGGGGCTTCTAGATACAATCATATCTTGTTTGATGTCAACGGGATCGCATATGGTATAAAAAATTTTGTACAACTATACTTTGATTATAAACATGAGTATGAATATCTTTTAAGAGTATCCTTTTGACCTTTAATTTGAGAGGGTTATGTTAAATTTAGATATTTTTTAGCACAAAACTAAATAGAGTTTTTTGATAAATTAGATTGGATTAATGTTGTGTTGCCTATTTCTTGTCTCCCTTTTATGTTACAATCTCATGTTTCTCCTGTCCTTTTGCCAATAAAAGGAGTCAGATTATCTGCCGCCGCTTTAGGTATTAAATATGTTGGGCGTGATGATGTTTTTTTGATGGTATTTGATAATCCAGCATCTGTAGCGGGTGTTTTTACTCGCTCAAGCTGTCCTTCCGCACCAGTGGATTTCTGTAAAGGCAATTTATCGCATGGTATTGCGAGGGCATTGATAGTTAATTCTGGGATTGCTAATGCCTTTACAGGAAAAAGAGGGCGAGATACTGTGCGTTTTATTGCTAAGGCTGTCTCTGAGCTTATCCCTTGTAAGGAGGAAGAGGTTTATGTTGCTTCTACGGGGATTATAGGTGAATTTTTGGATGTCGCTTTGTTTGATGGTGTGTTGAGTAAAATGTTGTGCGATGCCACTGACGATGCTTGGCTTGATTCCGCCAAGGCGATGATGACCACAGACCGTTATGCTAAAGTTGCAGTACGCACAGTAGATATTGATGGGATTCGGGTAACAATTAATGGTCTTGCTAAAGGAGCAGGGATGATTGCTCCTGATATGGCTACTACTCTTGCATTCGTTGTGACGGATATTAATATTTCTCCTGCTGTATTGCAGAATATCTTGTCTGAAGGAGCAGAGTATAGCTTTAATTCTATTACCGTGGATGGTGATACATCAACGTCCGATACCCTTCTGTTGTTTGCGACTGGGACTGTTCTCGGAAATTTTGCCCCTATTACGGATGTAAGTGATAAGCGTTTATCTCTTTTTCGTCCTGCTCTCTTTGATCTTTTGAAGGATTTAGCTCTTCAAGTGGTATGTGATGGAGAAGGGGCTTCAAAGCTTCTTGAAGTCACCGTTAAGGGGGCTGCAGATTGCGCATCTGCGAAGAAGGTGGCTCTATCTATCGCTAATTCTCCTCTGGTTAAAACTGCTTTTGCCAGTGAATCTTTTGGATGGTGGGGGCGCATAGTCATGGCTGTTGGGAAATCTGGTGTGCTGGTAGACCGTGATAGATTATCTGTTTGGTTTGGAGACGTCAGGATTGCGAATAATGGTGAGCCAGAGATTAACTTTTCTCAAGAATCAGTTCGTTCGATCGTGAAGAAGAAATGTGTGCCGATTACAGTTGATCTTCAGATTGGTAATGGGATTCACACTGTTTGGACTTGTGATTTTAGTAAAGAATATATTCATTTTAATAGTAATGTTCAAAGTTGATCTATCAATGCTCCGCTGAGTTTATGGAATAATATCTGTTGGGTTTTTAAGGAGAGGGGACTTTTTGAGTTTAAGGGGGAGAGGCAAGTCTTCCGCAAGAGTTTGCCATATCGTGATGAGAAAGGTTGAGTTTTGATCGATGTAAATTTGAAAAAAATACTTTTAGTAGTAGCGTGCGCAGTCTTTGAACCTGGAGGAAAGGTTTTACTCTCTTGTCGTCCCAAAGATAAATCACATGGGGAATTTTGGGAGTTTCCAGGAGGAAAGATTGAGGACGGCGAAACACCAGAAGAGGCATTGACGCGAGAATTATTTGAAGAGTTAGCAATTGTTGTGAAACCATTTTCGTTGGTTCCTCTTACTTTTATCAGTCATCCGTACGAAAAATTCCATCTTTTAATGCCTTTTTTTGTCTGTCATTGTTTTGAAGGTATTCCACAATCTTGTGAAGGGCAGCAACTACAATGGGTAGCGCTGGATGATTTGCAGAATTACTCTATGTTGCCTGCAGACTTATCTCTTATTTCTTTTTTGCGTAAGCATGCTCTACATATGTAGATGGCGTATTTAAACAAATGAAGAATCCCATCCTTTTTGTTAGGAAGTGTTTAACCTTAATGAACTACTCTTTTTATCGGGTTAGATAATCTAAAATCGAAAATGGAGCACATGGTGATGGGAAATAGTGTCAATTCTACAATTTTAAAAGCAGAAGGTTCTATAGTAAACATCAAGTGGAGAGATGCTAATGTCTGGCTTTTATTTGGTGTAGTAATGGTTTATTTTTCGATTTCCTTTTCAAGTCGTATTGTTGATTACGTAGATCAAAAGCATGACCTTTACCATGACTATAGAAGATAGCTTTTTATATGGAAAAATGGGATCTACTGCAGCTCGCAGTACTTCAGTGATTAACCGTAGATATGTCCAAATAAGTATGAAAACGGAATAATGGAAGTCAAAAAAGAATACGACTGAATCGCGGCTCTACTAAATTAGTCATTTGCCTCTTATAACGTTCACGACTGTCTTAACGATCTCTATTCTGAATTCATCGCTCATAAGTGAAGAAGTTCTGTATGTATCTTTTAATAGCTGAAGTTATTTTATGATTTTGAATGTGTGTTATCCTGTGTCTTAAATGATTTTCTGTAAAACGATTTTAGGGGATAGGTGCATTCTGCATTAATATTAATTTTTCATTCATGTATGTGAGAAAGTATTCTCTTTGGATATTGATTTGATTTTAATTGATGATTCTGTCAAACAGTGTTTTTTGAGTTATTTTCTGATATTGATAGAATAATATTGTGCTAAAAAAGGAATCTTATCCTTATTTCTGTATAGAATATAGGAAAATACCGTTGATAACGTAAGTAATACTTGTGATTGATTTTTTTGATCAATATAGTATCACGACTCTTTGAATCAAATGCGATGGATTTAGAGAGCGTTTGTTGCGAGCATTCGGTTTTAACTTTTGTTTGAGAGATTTATTGTGGCACATAATCAGAAAATACTCAGTGTTTTGTTGAAAATATGGCAGGTTTTTTGCGCCGTTAAGATGTCGGAGGCGAAGAAATTTATTCCTATGACGCTTATGATGTTTCTTGTATTATTTAATTTTAGTACTTTGAGACCTATAAAAGATAGTTTGGTTGTTCCTCATATGGGGGCAGAAATTATCAGTTTTGTAAAGTTGTGGTGTGTTTTTCCCTCTGCGATCCTGTTCACTATTTTATATATGAAGTTGTCTAATATCCTAGAGACTGAAAAACTTTTTTATGTAGTAGTCAGTTTTTTTGTTTCTTTCTTTGCGATTTTTGCGTTTTTACTTTATCCATATCGGGATTTTCTACATCCTTCTCCAGAGTCAATTCGTGCGTTGGCGAGTTCATGGCCTTACCTTAAATGGTTTATTTATTTAGCTGGTAAGTGGTCTTTTGCGTTGTTTTATGTTTTTGCAGAGCTTTGGGGCGCTGTCATGATTAATCTTATGTTTTGGCAATTTGCAAATAGGATTACTAAGACGGAGGAAGCAACTCGTTTTTATGCGACTTTTGGATTGGTCGGGAATGTAGGCTTGATATTTGCTGGTGGTATTGTAAAAACATTCTCTAAGCTCACAAATGAGCTTATGATCTATTATTCTATGCTTACTTTAATCCTTTCTAGTATTTTGCTGATGGCTGTGTACAGATGGATGAATCTTTATGTTCTAACAGATCCACAGCAGTATTCACCCAAGCGTGGTAGTGTTAAGAAAAAATTAAAATTATCAGTGCTTGAAAGCCTTAGGATGGCACTCAATTCTAAGTACTTGGGATATCTCGTTTTACTCGTCATTTGTTATGGAACTGCTATTAATTTAGTTGAAGGTCCATGGAAAGAAAAGGTGCGACAGTTATATCCAACTCAAAATAGTTATGCGCAGTTTATGGGTCAGTTTATACAATGGACTGGTATCGTAACTATCGTCTTTATGATTCTTGGTAGTAATATTCTGAAAAGTTTTAGGTGGTTTACTTCAGCTATCATTACTCCTCTAATGATATTGATTACAGGGGGAGGTTTCTTTGTCTTCGTTATCTTTGAAGATGCGCTGTTGCCTTTCACAGAGGATGTAATCAAGCTAGTTCCTTTAGCGTTAGCGGTGTTTTTAGGTTCTTTACAGAATGTTTTAAGTAAGGCGACTAAGTATACGATGTTTGATTCGACCAAAGAGATGGCTTTTATTCCGTTAGATGATGAATTTAGAACCAAGGGTAAAGCAGTCGTGGATGTTATAGGAGGCAGGATGGCTAAATCGGGTGGAGCCGTAATTCAGTCTTTTATATTTATGCTCTTTCCTATGGCAACGTTCTCAAGTATTGTTCCTTATCTAGCCGTTTTCTTCCTGTGTCTAATGTTTATTTGGATATATGTAGTTAACCAGTTGAGTAAAGAATATACTCAGCTTATTAGTAAAGAATAAGTGTCGTAAAAGATCCCCATTTAAATTTGGGGGTCTTTGAAGTTGGCTATTGATAACTAAATAGCAATAGATTTATTCTTCCCAATCGTACATGTCGTCGTGTATATTGTATGATTGGGAATTTTCTCTTCTCGTTTTTATTATTTTTATTTTTTGGATCGATTATTTTTATTGTGTAGTTAGCAGATTCGATATTTTCTTTAGCAAGTATACTGTCACTTTGGTAATATTTTTTTTCTGAGATGGTGACTGTTTATTTATTCATCTGTTCCGGTTTTAAAAGTAGTAGATTTCCATCCCATCACGTAAATAATAGAAAAACTGGCAGTTACATTTCCTGTCAAGTCAGAATTTTCTTCTGTATAGATTGTAGAGGCACGTTTGAAAAGTGATTTATAGGGGGGGGTTTTGCTACGGCGAATAAGGGGATTGGACATCCCCATTCCACGTAAATCATGCATTAAATGTAACATTGATTTGTAATACACGGTATAAGTATCTTGGTCTATAATAGGGGATATGAACCCAGATTTTTCCATAAGTGTTCCTGCGCTTTTAATATCCATAAATGGGATGACGCGGGGACTGGCGCCACCAGTTAATTCGGTTTCGGCTTTAAGCAATGCTTTTCGAAGTTCATGAAGTGTCCCTATTCCGGGGATTGCTGCTAAAAACATTCCTCCTGGTTTCAGCATATGGTTTATTTTTGAGAACATTTCTAATGTATCATTGATAATGTGTAGGTTTAGGGGGGATAAAATTAAATCAACGGATTGAGAGATGGACGGGATTTCTTCAAGGGGACAACTAATTACTTCTCTTTTTAGAGTAGAGAATTCTGTGGATATTTCAGCGCGAATCATACGATGAATCTTTTTTGTTTCCATACAGGTATATCCAACTATTCCTGTTATTCCATGTAATTCTAAGGCATTTTCAAAGGTTTGATTGATCATATTTAATCGAAAAGCGATCTCTTTCGCGACTCTATCTAGAAGAAAATAAACGGAAAAATCTTTCTGTCGAAAAGATCGTAGGCGATTTCTATTAATTAATTGCATGTCAAAAAGAATATTCATCGTAGCTCTTTTAATGTATTGATTAGTATTATAGTAAACCATCGCGTGTTTTTTTGTATAATATCTATATTAGGGAATGGCTTCTACTAAATGTTTTGGGAAGTTCATAGAGTGATGATCTTAAGAAAAAAGTGGTTAAGATAGAACATCAAAGAATAATTGGATAGATTAACAAAAAAATTTAAATGCGACTTTGCAGATAATGTCAATGATATGTTCAGAGCTACGACTTCAAAGGAATTCGGGTAGGCTTGAGAAGAGGGAGAATAGATTCTCTTTCAGGTTATCGCTTGTGTATTGGGTTATTGGTTTCTTGATACAACGATTAGGAAGAGGAAATAAAAGGGGATAAATCCTTTGTATTTTCTCGTATCTTATTGGTTGGTGTAAAAAATAGAGGTGAATGCATCTTTAAATTAATTGTTGTGCTCATATCTTATACGGCAGAGTATTTTTTTTTTGGACATATTTCTTTTTTTTCAAGATCGGTCTACACTCTTTGGCAAGCAGTTTTGTACGAAAAAATACGATAAAAAGTAGTGCTTCTGTTATGTTTTGAACTGCATAATTTATTCGTTATCGGTTTTTAAAATAGAAATAAAGGCACTTTGAGGTATGTCTACTCTTCCGAACCGACGCATACGTTTTTTCCCTTCTTTTTGTTTTTCTAATAGTTTGCGTTTACGTGTTATATCTCCTCCATAGCACTTTGCTGTCACATCTTTACGACGTGCTTTTACTGTTTCTCGAGCAATAATACGACCTCCAATTGCTGCTTGAATCGCGATTTGAAACATTTGTTGTGGGATGAGATTTTTTAATTTTTCACATATTCCACGACCACGTTTTTCAGAAACAGAACGATGAACCAATATGGACAGTGCATCTATTGTTTCATTATTGACTAGAATAGTAAGTTTCACTAGATCACTGTCTCTATAATCGATTACGTTATAATCGAAAGATGCATATCCTTTCGAAACTGATTTGAGACGATCGTAAAAATCGAAAATGACCTCATTAAGGGGTAACTCATATACTATCATTGCCCGATTGTCAAGATGGCTCATGTCAATTTGTATCCCGCGTCTCTCTTGGCATAGTTTAAGAATCGATCCTAGATATTCGTTTGGTGTGATGATGGTTACTTGAATCCAAGGTTCTCGTAATTCAGCAATTTTTGTGACTTCTGGCATATCAATCGGATTGCTGAGTTTTTGCATGCTACCATCGTGCATGTATAGCTCGTACACGACAGATGGAGAAGTCCCTATGAGGTTTAGACTGAATTCTCTTTCAAGGCGCTCTTGGATGATTTCCAGGTGGAGGAGTCCGAGAAATCCACATCTAAAACCAAATCCTAAGGCGGTGGAATTTTCTAGTTCAAAAGAAAAAGATGCATCATTAAGGCGTAACTTATTTATCGCTGTTCGTAAATTTTCAAATTGAGTGGCATCAACGGGGAAAAGACCACAAAAAACTACAGGCTGTATAGGTTTAAATCCGGGTAAGGCTGAAGTGGTGGGAGAGCTATCATCGGTTATGGTATCACCAACTCGGGTATGCGATACTTCTTTAATAGAGGCTATCATAACTCCGATTTCTCCGGGATATAATGCCTCTATATCGATCATTTTAGGTGTTAAGATTCCGATTCTCTCTACTTGGTATTTTGCATTTGTTCCCATCAGTCGTATAGACTGTCCTTTGGTTAGTTGTCCGTTTATAATGCGTACTAAGACCATAACGCCGAGATAACTGTTGTACCAACTATCAATGAGTAGTGCTTTGAGTGGAGCATTTGCTCCTTCTGGGCTTGTAGGAGATGGTAATTGTTGCACGATTCTTTCTAGTAGCAGTGGTATTCCTTCTCCTGTTTTTGCTGAGACAAGAAGAGCGTCTTCTGTGCTAATGCCAATCGTTTCTTCAATCTGTTTTTTTACTCGATCCGGATCTGCTGATGGTAGGTCTGCTTTATTTAGAACCGTGATAATTTCATGATTATTGTCAATTGCTTGATAAACATTGGCAAGAGTCTGCGCTTCTACGCCTTGAGTCGCATCTACAACTAGGAGAGATCCTTCACAAGCCGACAGAGAGCGAGAAACTTCATATGTAAAGTCCACATGTCCTGGGGTATCAATGAGATTTAATTGATAATCTTTGGCATCGGTACTTGTATAATTAAGGCGGACTGTCTGTGCCTTAATTGTGATTCCTCTTTCACGCTCTATATCCATATTATCAAGGACTTGCGATGACATTTCACGTTCGGTAAGCCCTCTACAGTGTTGAATAAATCGATCGGCAAGAGTTGATTTCCCATGGTCAATATGAGCTACAATGGAAAAATTACGTATTCTTGATAGGGGGGTAGGTTTTTTTTGCATTCTACCATTATAACAAGAGATTGTCATTGTCGCAAAAGGAAAAGGCTTGTTGTTCTCAGTTATTATATCAAATTTACACGTGTACTGATTCTTTAATATGGTTTTTTAATAATTTGTAGCATCAAGAAAATGTTGTTTCGCTTTATAGGATTTAAGGGGTATTGTGCTTAGGATGGTTGAAATGTTAAAATATACTTGACTAAAAGGTATAGTTGCTGCATGTTCGGGGAGTTTTTTTTAGCAAGGGATAATATGGCCATTCGCAAGGTATGTAGATCATCTAAGTTAGATGTGGGTTCCAAAGATAATTATCGGGTCAACGATGAAGTGTTGTTGCACAATCCTGGGGTTATAAAATTAGTTACGGCCGATGGTCAAAATGCCAATGAGATAAGTGCTTCTGAGGCATTGCAGATGGCTCAAGAGGCTAATTTGGATTTGGTTGAAATTGATTCGTCTGTTACTCCTTCTGTTTGCAAGATACTCGATTTGCGAAAGTTAAGGTATACCATACAAAAAAATGCCGTAGAAGCTCGCAAAAAGCAGAAGAGTACGGGGATAAAAGAGGTAAAGATGCGCCCCGTTATTGATCTTCATGATCTTCAGGTTAAGCTTAAAGCTATAGATGGATTTTTGAGGGACGGTTGTAAAGTAAAGATTTCTGTCAAGTTTCGCGGGCGTGAGATTATGCACCAAGATTTAGGTCGAGAACTTTTAAGTAATATAAAAGAGCGTTTTGGTGAGATTTCTAGGATTGATTGTGAGCCTAAGTTTGAAGGGCGGCAGATGATTATGATTTTGTCTTCGAAGTGCGTTTGAGAGAAAATTCGTTTCCGTATGTTCTTGACTATTCCCCCTAATTTGTATAGATTACGGGGATATTAATAGAATAGGTGGTTGTTAGTTTTTCTGGGGTCGTTCTTTTCGATTCCGAGAATATTTTTCTTTTTTGGGGTTCAGTGATAAATGCCTAAGATGAAAACGAATTCTTCTTCTAAGAAGCGTTTCAGTATTACCGCTACTGGAAAAGTTAGGGCGCAGGCTGCTGGAAAACGTCACGGGATGATAAAGAGATCGAATAA
This sequence comes from Candidatus Liberibacter asiaticus, assembly GCF_000590865.3. NCBI lineage: Bacteria > Pseudomonadati > Pseudomonadota > Alphaproteobacteria > Hyphomicrobiales > Rhizobiaceae > Liberibacter > Candidatus Liberibacter asiaticus. The sequence goes on along the minus strand of NZ_CP010804.2, from coordinate 205,041 downwards.
GTTTATTCGGAATGCACGAGGTACCATGGTTTTGGCGTCTGCTGATGCAAAGAAGGTTATCAGGAATTATCTGCCTAATGGTATTTAGTTCTTGTAGGAGTGAGGTGTTATGTCTTTTGAAGGAGTGCGGTAGTGACTCGTGTTAAGAGGGGCGTCGTTTCTAGCGCTAAGCATAAAAAAGTTTTAAAGTCTGCTAAAGGATTTTATGGTCGTCGTAAGAATACCATACGTGCTGCAAAGGCCGCTGTTGATCGTTCTCAGCAGTATGCGTATCGTGATCGTAGGGTTAAAAAGCGTGATTTTAGATCTCTCTGGATCCAGCGTATTAATGCTGCCGTCCGTGTGTATGATTTAAATTATTCCCAATTTATTAATGGTCTACATAAAGCAGGCATTGTTCTTGACCGTAAAGTTCTTTCTGATCTTGCTATCACACAGCTAGATTCTTTTAAAAAGATTGTAGAGCTTTCAAGATCCCGTTTACTAGTAGACGTAGCCTCCTGAGCAGGTAAAATATCGTATACTTTGTTTGGTTTTATCGATTTTTACCGACGTTTCTTTTTCCATGACTATTAGACGTAGCCTCCTGAGCAGGTAAAATCTCGTATACTTTGTTTGCTTTTATCGGTTTTTACCGACGTCTCTTTTTCCATTTCTTTTTCGTGGTCTTTGGGTGTTTTCCCCTTAAGATTTAGATTATTGCTAGTTTGGGTTTATGTACAGTGACTGAATGTAATGTTTTTGAAGATGAGGTTGAGAGGATAAGATCTTCTCTTTATAATTCTATTGCATCTGTTACCGATATGGATTCGCTTAATGCCATTCGTGTTGCTACACTTGGAAGAAAAGGATCTATATCTTCTCTCTTGAAGGATTTAAAGAACCTAGATTCACAGCAGGTTAGTGCTAGAGGAGCTATCCTCAATCAATTGAAAGTGGATATTTCGGGAAAGATTTCTGCTCGCAAAGATTTTATACGTAATCAATTGATTTTTGAGCAGATATCATCTCAATCTGTTGATGTGTCTTTGCCGGTTTTCTCCTCCCCATGTCATAGAGGAAGGATTCATCCTGTTACGCAGGTTATTGATGAAGTAACCTGTATTTTTATGGATATGGGATTTGCATTGGAAGAGGGATCTGATATTGAAACCGATTATTATAACTTCGCTGCGTTAAATTTTCCAGATGATCATCCTGCGCGACAGATGCATGATACGTTTTTCGTTCCAGGGATTGCGGGAGGGAAGCATAAATTATTGCGCACACATACTTCTCCTGTTCAGATTCGAGTCATGGAGTCTCAGGATTTGCCAATCAAGGTGATTGTCCCTGGCAAGACCTATCGTCGAGATTCCGATTCTACGCATTCACCAATGTTTCATCAGATAGAAGGATTGGTCGTGAGTGATTCTGCGACGATTGCAAACCTTCGTTGGGTTTTAGAGTCTTTTTGTAAATCATTTTTTGAGGTAAGTTCCCTTCAGATGCGTTTTCGCCCTTCTTTTTTTCCTTTTACAGAGCCTTCCTTTGAAGTAGATGTTAGATGCAGTTTTTCTGATGGAATAATAAAGTTTGATGAAGGCACAGAATGGATGGAAATTTTAGGATGTGGTATGGTTGATCCTAGAGTGTTACGTGGTGTTGGCATTGATCCAGATATTTATCAAGGCTTTGCATGGGGTATGGGACTTGATCGTATAGCAATGCTGAAATATGGTATGCCTGATGTGCGTGAATTTTTTGGCGCTGATGTGCGCTGGATTGAACATTATGGTTTTTCTCCTCTTGATATTCCCCCCTTGTTTTCTCGATTAGCATAAGGGTATCTTGCTATGAAATTTACGTTATCTTGGTTAAAAGATCATCTTGATACAGATGTGAGCCTTGAAAAAATATGTGATACCTTGACCTCTATTGGGCTTGAAGTTGAGAAAGTTGATAATCGTGAAGCTTTATCTCCTTTTACAATAGTAAAGGTGTTATCTGTAGAACGAAATCCTGATTTAGATTGTGCAATACTTCGAATTGATACTGGCAAGCATCAGGAGATTCAAGTTGTTTGTGGCGCTCCTAATGTTCGTGTTGGGCTATTGGGAGTATGGGCTCCTCCCGGAAGCTGTATTCCGGAAAATAACATGATCGTCAATGTGCGCAAGATTCGTGGAATTGAGAGTACGGGCATGATGTGTTCTGAGAAGGAATTGATGCTCTCTGATGATTCTGCTAGTATAATGGAACTGCCCATCGATGCTCCTGTAGGAGGTAGATTAAGTGACTATTTGGAATTATCTGATCCGATTATTGATGTTTCGTTAACTCCTAATCGATCGGATTGCATTGGTGTACGTGGTATTGCGTTGGATTTAGTTGCTGCTGGTTTAGGAAAGTTAAAAGAAATAAATATTTCTTGTCCCCTATCGTCCGAATCAATTCCATTAGAAATTAAGTTTGATTTAGATGATTCAAGTTTATGTAAGGGATTTGCGATGTGTTGCGTCAAAGGTGTGCGCAATAATGTCGCTCCTAATTGGATGCGTCAACGATTAAAAGCTGTTGGATTACGTTCTATTAGTGCTCTTGTAGATATTACGAACTATGTCTCTTTGGACCGAGGATATCCTTCGCATGTATTTGATGCTTCTCGAATATCGGATGTTCTCACTGTTCGTCGTGCATGCAGTGGTGAAAAAATTCTAGCTCTAGATAATCAAGAATACGATTTGTCTCCAGATAACGTAGTAATCGCATCTGACGGTCGTATTCAATCTATTGCCGGTATTATAGGTGGAAAACATGCTGGTTGTGATGATAATACCACAGATGTCTTGGTTGAAGTCGCTTTGTGGGATCCTATTAATATAGCGCGTTCTGGAAAGAATTTGGGTATCATCACCGATTCTCGTTATCGTTTTGAGCGTGGGGTTGATTTGCAAGGGATGATTCCAGTTCTTAAACACATAGTATCGTTAATCCTCTCTTTATGTGGTGGAACAGCTTCTGATATCTGTATTGCAAGAAATATAACATATAAACCACGTAAAATTGTATTTATGAATTCGGAGGTTAAACGATTATCTGGTATTGATGTTCCTATCGAAGATAGTTTGCGTATTTTAGAAAGGTTAGGATTTTCTGTTATAGGGGAATATGATAAGTTCGAGGTTTCTGTCCCTTCTTGGCGTCAAGATGTGGAGGAAAAAGCTGATCTAGTAGAAGAGATATTGCGAATTTATGGTGTGGATCAGATTAAAAGTGAACCACTTCCTTTAACTCAAGTAGAAGATAAAAGAAATTTATCACTGCAACAGAGTAGAACCCGCTATGTCAAGAGAGTTCTCGCTTCTCGTGCTATGATGGAAGTAGTTAATTGGTCGTTTATTTCTAAAGAACAGTCAGTCCTTTTCGGAGGAGGACAGCGTGAATTGGAAATTTTGAATCCCATTTCTGCAGATATGTCTAATATGCGGACTTCTCTTTTACCTGGCTTGTTGAAGGCCACTGGTCGTAATGTCGATCGGGCCATTGCGGATTTTGCAATATTTGAGGTATCGCATGTTTATGAAAATGATACGCCTGAAGGACAAAAATATATGGCAGCAGGCATTAGAAAAGGATCTTCTGGTATAGAAGGATCTGGAAGGTTGTGGTCGGATAAATCTGAGGAAAGATGTAGATTTGTAGATCTATTTGATGCTAAAGCCGATGCGTTATCTGTTATAGAACCTTTTGTTTCTCTTGATTCTCTTCGATTTGAATCAGGTGCCCCTTCGTGGTATCATCCAGGGCGTTCTGGGATAATTAAGACAAGTGCAGAAATAGTTTTGGGGTATTTTGGGGAATTTCATCCTAATATTTTGGATTTTTTTGGATTATCTAATCCTATTTGTGGTTTTGAGGTTTATCTTGATTCTATCCCTATTTCTCAAAAGAAACGCACGAAAACTAAGAAAGTTGTTCATCTTTCTTCTTTACATCCCGTCAAGCGTGATCTTGCTTTTATTGTGGATCAGCATATTCCTGCGGGTACATTGGTTAACATAATTAAAAATGTCGATCGTCTAATAGACGATGTTACGGTTTTCGATGTTTTCCAAGGAAAATCATTGGGAGAAGGGAAAAAATCTGTTGCGATTCAAGTATTAATTCAGCCTTTGAAAGATACTTTTCGTGATGATGATATCCGGATATTGATGGATCGTATTGTGGAAAATGTTGTTAAGAAAACTAATGCTGTTTTGCGTTCTTCCTAAATAACATGTCTATATACACCAAATTAGCCGTTGTATAAGAGAGTTTTTCTCTATTAATTTTCATAATGATAGGAGGGGAATCTCCCAGTTGATGCGTTCAATATGGGAGTTGTCTCTTGGTGGTTCGCCATGTCTTATGTTCTTTTTATTGCGTTCATTTTTAAAAGATCAGATAGTTTTTTTTAAATTAAAATTTTTACGCTTCGATTTATATTTTTTGGGCAAATAACCTCAATCTATCAATTTATAGTAGTGCTATGATTCTGCGTACTTTGTACTTCGGACACCGGCTATTAGCGTGATATGTACTGTAAAATAATTGTTCAACATGTAATTATGCGATAAGCGGTAAAATTATTTATTCATATTGTTGCTTTGCAAATAATAAAAATGTGAATTAATAAAATTGTAGATTGTGATTTTATTTACTTTTAGTTAAAAATAAGTTTAGTTTTGTAAGATTTCGAGCCTAGTTTCTCGCCCATTTTGTTGTTTTTATTGAGCATTTTGGGAGATGCTGTACACGGTATTTAATTGAAGGGTTAAGTCATGGGATTAAAAAAATTTTTTTTAGGCACTGTTGCGGTTGCTACAATTATCTCTTATAGCGAGTCTTTTGCATATGTTCGTGGGAAAACGTCAATGGTTTCTAATAACAGGGCTCGCAATCGGAGCGCTGGCAAGGTGGGTAATGTTCTTCCTCATATTACGAAAGTTGGTGGGTCTTTGGAAAAAAGTTTGCAGGCTCGGTACCACAAACTAAACGGGAACAATGAATTTAATAGTCTTGCATATGATATACCTGTAAAAGGAAATCTTGAAGTCAATGCTAATGCAGGGGATGTTACAGGTGTCGCCAAATTGAAATTAGCTGTTGATGATGTCTTATCGATGCAGTTTGCTGAATCGGATGTTAGGGCTTTGGCATTTACTGTACCATCTAGTAAGCTTTCTGTAGAAGAGTTGTCTCTTAGCATGAAAGGAGCACGGTTGGGTTATTATAAGTCTTGGAGTGATGAAGTTAATCCTGTTTACTCTCCGACTACTCTTTATAATGATGCCCGAGGTTTAGATAAGATGATGTCTCTTTCTTATCGGCATTCTTTTGGTCTACTCAAAGCAGGTCTTTCTACAGATCTTTTGCAAAAAGATGGTCTAAAGCAAGTTTTGGGAATAGGATATATGGCTTCTTATGCTATTGGAAAAATACGTTCTACAGTGACAGGTGGCTATGATGCAGGTACTAACAATGTAGCTATACGTGCTAATATTTCTTCTCCTGTTAGTCGCGCTGGTACTCTTGATTGTGGTGCCGTGTGGGCTAGTGGTGATAATTCGTACTATGATAAGTCTAAATATTCTGTTTTTGCTGGATATAAGTTTGATGTTGCGAAAAGTATAACTATTTCTGGAGGGGGACAGTATTTTGGGGATATCAATAAGACTGGTAAAGACGGCTGGTCGGCTGGTATTTCCGCTAAGTATATGATTTCATCGGGATTAGAAGCGCAGGCTTCTGTAGCTTTTAATGACAATTTTGTGAAGAAAGGTGTTGCTATCGATAAAGGAGTGGATCTCTCAGTTGGTTTAAAGAAATCTTTCTAATACAAACAGTTTAATTTTCTTGTTTCTGGCGACCACGATGTGGTCGCTTTTTTTTAAATTATAAAAATGTTCATGATGATAATCATGGCAAAAGAAGTATCTTTACATCGCTTTTATAGTGATAAATTTTTTTTATTGCTTGATGTTACTATCTAGTAACCGAACATAACTTTATTATGAGTAGATATTTTATATTTGGTTGGGGAACTTGGATTCGAACCAAGATTAACGGAGTCAGAGTCCGCCGTTCTGCCATTGAACTATTCCCCAATAACTTAAGGATTGGTTCTTCGTAATTCTGCCTCACAGGTAAAAAGAGGTGATTTTTTCAAAAAGGATCCACTAGTAAATAAATTTTCTTTGTCTTTTTTGTCAATATTAGGTTAGTAATTTATTTTGTCGCTTGTGTTTCGTCATTATCAAAAATCTATAAAATATGTTGTATTTGATTATTTTTTAGTTTTAAGATCACTTTTTGGCGAAGGTATCTTATAAAAGATCTCCCGTGATAATATAACCTTTATGATATAAACAGTATTTTTGGCAGTAGAGGGGGATAAGAAAGTTATGGTCAAACCACCAGGTAGTTCTTCTCGACGTGGGTTAACTCAAAAGGTAAAAAATCGTTCTTGTCAAGGATCGTCCCGCGATTGGTTAAATCGGCATATTAATGATCCTTATGTACAAAGAGCACAATTAGAAGGATGGCGAGCACGTTCTGCATATAAATTGCTTCAGATTAATGAAAAACATCAAATACTGCAATCTAATAGGCGTATTGTTGATCTTGGATCTTCTCCAGGCAGTTGGTCGCAAGTAGCTGCGCGTATAACAGGTTCTAATGCTAATAATACCCGTGTTGTTGCTATTGATATATTAGATATGGAGCCGATTCTAGGAGTTAAATTCTTCAAGTTTGATTTTCTAGATTTAGATTCTTGGGAATTTATACGTCAAGCGATAGGTGGAAATCCTGATCTTGTATTATCTGATATGGCATATCCGACTATTGGTCATCGTAAAATTGATCATTTGCGTACTATGAGTTTGTGCGAAGCTGCTACATTTTTTGCATTGGAAATGTTGAATATAGGGGGAGATTTTCTTGTTAAAACTTTTCAAGGAGGAACGACAAACGATATACTTTGCCTTCTCAAAAAACATTTTCAAAAAGTCATCCATGTTAAACCAGTCGCATCGCGTGCAGAATCAGTAGAAATGTTTTTGCTTGCTAAGGGATTTAGAAAGTAAAAGATCATTATTCTACTAAGATCGAAGTATGTAATTAAGTTGCGTTTTGAATCTAGGCAGAAGTTTTGTTATCATCCCTATAAATATCTTTTAATAATATCAGTCAATCTCTTTTTTTCTTTTATACGATTTACTGGCAAAATGTTCATGAGCCTCAGAAAATTCAGCTAGTTGAGCAATGGTAGTAGAAGGATTTTTGAATCCAACTTAAATGTTTATAATGATTTAAGTTAATGGGTATATTCATTGTGAGGATCGTTATTTTTCTCAATTTCTGATTGTTTTTGGTATATGCTTTTTATCAGTAGCATCCTAATCATCCTACTATCAAAACCCGCTTTATCTTTTGGTTATACTGATTTGTCGAGCATACAACATCTTATTCTATAATGGACAATGTTGAGGATATGATTTGAAAATGTGCTGTTCTTGAACCATGCTAAGTCTTTCTTGTTGTATATAATCTGTATTCATTTTCTTTGAATATTCATTGCATTATTTTTTCGGCTAGATGGAGTAAAGTCTGCTTCTCTGGAATCTTACTTAATTTTTATCCTATCTTCAATGTTTTCGCAGATGATAAGGGGGGCTAATATCCTACGCGATCTGATAGACTGTCTTTGATATCAATAGAGATATTATTCAGATAGGCGTAATATGCCATGCAGGTCAGGTACACTCTGCCAAGATAACTCTGAACGATTATCCAGATAAGGAACCGAATTGGTTAAATATGATCCTTAAAAAGCATTAGTTTGCTGCTTGCGTTAGCTGTCAGGCGGCGTAGGCATAGATTTCAAATGATGTCATAATGTAGAAGAAAGAAAGATCTCAGCGAAATCAGCATGTTTGAAATATCTCTAGAGATTTTCTGTATTTTCCTAAATAAAATAGACCTGCGCCATGAGACTGGTCCTTTAGTCATTTTCTCTAAAAAACCACATATCATACCAGTAAATAGTATTTAACTAAATTTTGCATATTAAGGGAGATTACAATACTTCAAATCAGATATTTTCATCATCCGATTCCAGGTCACAACGACACTAACGTTCCTAGAATTCTTTTACTATTTTAACAATTAATGGTGGGCACGACAAGAATCGAACTTGTTACCCCTACGATGTCAACGTAGTATTCCACCAATGAACTACGTGCCCTTTTAAAAATAGTACGACCGCTATTTCTAACGCATATAACGTAACTTCGTCAACGGATTTAATGAATTTTATATTTAATTTTTTATAGTCAACAATCTATTTACTTCATTAACGAGATCTCGTAGATGGAAGGGTTTTGAGAGGACTTTCGCATTTTTAGGAGCATTAGAATCAGGATTCAAAGCAACGGCAGCAAAACCCGTAATAAACATTACTTTCAAATCGGGATCTAATTCAGTCGCTCGACGTGCCAATTCAATACCATCCATTTCTGGCATGACAATATCCGTTAAAAGCAGGGAAAAAGGTTCTTCGCGAACTTTATCATATGCACTAGCTCCATTATTGCAGGATACGACTTCGTATCCAGCCTTTCCCAAGGCTTTTATCAAAAAACGGCGCATATCATCATCATCTTCAGCAAGCAAAATTTTTTGATTCATTGTATAGAGCCGCTATTTCTAAATACTATTTTGATCTTTATGGTCATGAATGATATTACAATCTGCCTAAATGTTAATATCCTACGTGAAGATTAGTATCTTCGAGTTCAGCTAAATATTGATACATGAATAGACATTTTATTTCTAGATATTATGCATAATGAATCTCGCATCTTTAACAGTTTTGCTTTTCAATGGTAAAGATTAGAATTTATTTTCTAAGAAAAAATACCTATTAGGTAACCTTTTTCGTTAATATATCTATATTTTTTTAGCTCAACGTATTCCGCTAATATTCAGGGAAAAAAAATAGATTTTAGACAAATGATTAAGGATATGTCATTTCAATATCGTGGTATTTTTTTGGAAGGCAATATTTTCAAATATTCCTCGTTATAGGAATTAAAGGAACAATAAAAATATTTTCTTTGTGAAGGGAAAACATTGAATGAATAACTCATTGTATGCCTTATCTTTATGATTTATAATATCGTAGCTTTTGTTTATGTATTAGCAAATGGAGTTTATGAAAATGATCCGATTTCAAATACCTCAAGTGGTTTTCCATATGCGTGTTGCAACAGTATTACCGGATGGTTCTAAGGCTTTCCAATGGAAAGATGTAAATACTCAGGATTTATTTGCTGGGAAAAGAGTTTTTCTTTTTGCTCTTCCAGGAGCTTTTACTCCTACTTGTTCAGATCATCAACTTCCTGGTTTTGAAAAGATTTATGATGATTTGCGTTGTGAGGGGATTGAAGAGGTTTATTGTCTTTCGGTCAACGATGCTTTTGTTATGAATGCTTGGGGTAAAAAGTTAGAAATTAAAAATGTCAAATTATTACCTGATGGTTCGGGCGAATTTACTCGTAAAATGGGAATGCTTGTTTATAAAGATAATGTGGGATTTGGTTTACGTTCTTGGCGTTATGGAGCTCTTATCAAAGATATGGTAGTAGAAAGCTGGTTTGTAGAAGAGGGGTTTTCCGATAATTGCGCTACAGATCCTTATGAAATTTCTTCTCCAGAAAATGTTTTAAAAGTTATTCGAGAAAGTAAAAAATAGTTAATCATTCATGTCAAATTATTGTGTTCGTGGATCTTTTTATGGCATTTTTATTAATGAAATTCACTGGCTATGATTTCATGACTCAGTGAGTTTCATTGTTTTTATTTTACTTTTTTGTATTAAGGAATGAGGGGGATAAGATAAGGAAAATTTAACTTATTACAGCAAAAAAATAAGAGAAAAAATCAAAAATCCTAAAGAATTGGAATCGATGTTTATATAAGTCTATTATCGAGTATTCCTCATGGTGCCCAGAAGAGGATTTGAACCTCCATGCCTTGCGGCACAGGTACCTGAAACCTGCGCGTATACCGATTCCGCCATCTGGGCTTTATCGTATCTTGAATGTTATTCCTTTATTGTCAATTATTTTATGTGATATTCAAAGAAAAATTCTATCGTATTATTATTATTGGAGATGATGAGAAGGTGCATTTGATGGGGCTCATGTATTTTGAATTAATGAATCGAAAATTATCTAATAGTGTTGTTTTAACAAAGACATGTATTTTTTCATATGCCCGCAATAATACAGACAGTAAAATCTATCATTATAGAACTATTTCATTGCATTTATCCAAGTATTTGTCCAATTTATAGCAGAATAATAAATCTTCGTTTTTGTTTATGTGGGCATTGTTGGTCAAAAATTCATTTTATAACTGCTACTGAACATATTTTAAAAAATAACAAGGATAATATTGACAAAGATCCTTTGAAGTCTATGCAAAAGGATTTACCGTTAACTCAGATACGTTCTGTAACTCTTTATTGTGATATGTCATGTGTTTTAGTTCGCCTTTTAAAGTACCACGATAGGACTGATTTAGCTATTATGATGGCTCAGTGGATGTTTCGCGTGCTGGAAAAGATTTAGTAATCGATTCTGATTTGATCGTTGCCATTCCGCTACACCATTTTCGTTTGATTCCATCGGCGATATAATCAGTCGGCGGAACTCGCACGATTCATTGCCCAGTATGGGAAAAAGCCATTTGTTCCTGGAGTTTTAATCCGTTCTCGTTTTACTAGACAACAGGTAGAGTTATCTCTATCTGCTAGAAAAAAGAACTTGCGAAATGCTTTCAATGTACCTCAATATGTTTCTAAACACGTTGCAGGATTAAAAATTCTTTTGATAGATGACGTTTATACAACGGGGGCAACAGCTAAATGTGCCGCTATCGCACTCAAAAAAGCAGGGGCTATGACAGTCAGTATTTTAACTTTTTCTAGATCACTAAAGGACTAGTCCTTTAGTGATCTTAAAAACTATTTTATAGATTTATGTATCGTATCCTTTTCCTATTGGTACACCATCAATATGAGCGGCTATATATGCAATTGTTTTGTTGTAATTCAGAGAAGCATTCCAATGTTTTAGAATGGCAAAATTTTTCTCACCAGGCTGATATCCAGCACATTTCGTCCATCCTAGTTTTGCTAAAAATTTAGCTGCAGATGCAATTGCGTCTATGTTAGATTTGACCAAGTCAATTTTCCCATCTTCATCCGCATCTATAGCGTATTTCACGACATTAACTGGGAGAAATTGAAATTGTCCGATTTCGCCAAAAGTAGCACCAAGGGCGTGAGAAGATATAACGCCTTTTTTAACAAGATCAAGGGCATAAAAAAATTGCTCTGTAAAGAATTTAGCACGACGACAATCATAGGCAAGAGTAGCTAGGGTTGACAGTAAGGGAGTTTTTCCCATTGTTTCACCGAAATGGGTTTCTAATCCCCATAACGCCATTAAAATGCCTGGAGGAACCCCATATTCTTTTTTGAGATTTATAAGGAGCCTACTATTTGCCTTTTTCAGTGCGATCCCTTGTGCGATAATCTCGGAAGAACTTAGACCATCAAGGTAATCTTTAAAGGATACCGGCGGAGATGTAACCATCTTTCTATCTCTAGCAATGGTTGTATCTAGATACTCAAGATCAGCAAACAGATGCTTAGCAGTCTTTGGACTCATACCCTCTCGTACAGCACGTGCACGCGCAGCCGATTTCCACTCTCCAAATCTATCCGCAGTATCTGAACAAATAAATTGCGTTGTTGCTTTCTTAGGTTGCGTTACTGCTTGCGCAAGCATTGGATAAACCATCATTAACAGTGATATCAACAAGTATTTTTTAAAAGACACGATAAATCCTTTCTATTGTGTGAGGTAGAGTCGGAAGGTACTTCTTATTGTTTGTCTCAAGCTTCCTGCGCTACCAGTTCAGCAATCTGCACCGCGTTTAGTGCTGCCCCCTTACGCAGATTGTTAGCAACAATCCATAGATTCAGTCCACTTTTGAGCGTGGGATCCTTTCTTATTCGTGAGACAAACACAAGATCTCTTCTTATGGACTCGACAGGTGTAATGTATTCGTTTTTATCAGGTTTGTCTACTACTATACAACCTTTAGATTTATTAATAGCAGCGACAGCATCTTTGATGGAAATATCTTTTTCAAATTCTATATTCACAGATTCCGCATGACCTATGAAAACAGGAACGCGAGCGGCTGTACAACTGACTTTTATATTTGGATCTAAAATTTTTTGTGTCTCTACAAGAACTTTCCATTCCTCTTTTGTAGAACCACCATCCATAAAAACATCTATATGCGGAATAACGTTAAATGCAATATTTTTGGTAAAAACTCGATTTTCTATTGTTTTCTTTGCCAAAAAGGCCTTTGTTTGAGCGAGGAGCTCATCTATGCCCTTTTTCCCCGCTCCAGAAACAGATTGATACGTTGTGACGACAACACGCTTGATCATTGCAAGATCATGCAAAGGTTTAAGTGCTACAACAAGCTGGATGGTAGAGCAATTAGGATTAGCTATAATATTTTTACGAGAAGCTAGGGAGATCGTTTGGGGATTCACTTCAGGGACAATAAGCGGAACATCTGAATCATACCGCCATGCAGAAGAGTTATCTATAACAATACAACCATTTGCGGCTATTTTAGGTGACATTTGAGAAGAAACCGCATGACCCGCTGACATAAGACAAATATCAGTATCAGAAAAATCGTAGGATTTAACATCCTGTACATCAATAGTCTCCTTCCCAAATGGGACTTTGGTGCCAGCTGAACGCTCGGAAGCTAATGCAACAACTTCGCTGATGGGAAAACCACGCTCACATATAATATTGAGCATCTCTCTTCCAACATTCCCTGTTGCACCAACAACTGCGACTTTGAAAGTCATAATATTATCTTCTTATCAACAAATAAACGTGTCACAACGGCTACTTAGACACTCCTATATAGGTATCTGGGAAAATGGATTACGCCCTTAAAATAGTATTTTTAAAATAATAGTCAAGAAAAGCTTCTATGGAATTGACATTTTTTGATGAATCAAAACGTTTCCAGTTCTCAAGATTTGATGTTAGTAAAATGGTAATGGGCATTTTGTGGAATAGGTTAGAATATTTTTCCTTGTCTTCTAGAATTTATTATTTGCTGACCTCAAAGCATTTGAACGTCTTTAACATCTTTAAAAAAAAAGACGCTCTACCACTTCTACTAAGACATGGTATGCACTGTTCTTCAAAGTGGATCAGCGCCTCCGTATAGGGTATCCGAACATCGTTTTCCTACTTCTGTATCCTAGCTGTTAATTATCTTTGGGAAGAGGTGTGTTGAATCACACAAAATAATAGAAAAACTAGCATACCGACTTAATTAATTCCATGAGAAGTTGATCAAATATGCTTTGATGGCGATAATTATTTTTTCTTATCGCATCTGCTCATTTTATTGTCTATGTGCAATTTTTGTATGAGGATAGCTGTTTTTCAAAGATGAGGATATGAGGAAAGGTATTGATTATAAATCAAGATAATGCGGAGTCTATTAAAAGTATTGTATGGCTTTTTCTGATGAAAACCTCTCCACGATGAGAATAATAAGTCTCTTGAGAAATTGAGATTAGTGATTAGGCGGTTAACTAACAGATATTACAATCTTGCAACGTAGAAAGCGTTTATTATTCTTTTGTATTTGTCTGATTAACATAAAACCAAAAATATCACTGGTATATATTTGATTTAAAGCTTTTTTTGTTTTTTTATATTGAGAATTTTTAAGGCTTTTTCGAGGTCAACTGTGTCAGGACTTTCTTCTTTTGAAAGGCTTGCATTGATTTTTTTCCAATGAAGATAAGGTCCATAACGCCCGTTATGAACAGTGATAGATCCACCTTCTGGATGCGTGCCTATCACATGACCTTGGTTTTTAGAGTTCTTTCGAGAGGATTTCTCAATCTTTTTCTTTTCCGTAATGCAAGAAATTGCTTGCTCAAGATCGATTGTGAGGACTTGTTCTATTGATTCTAATTTAGTATAGGCGCCATCATGGTTCAGATAGTAGCCATATTTTCCAGTGCCAGCAATGATATTTTTTTGAGTTTCAGGATGTATTCCTATTTCCCTAGGTAAAGAAAGTAAAGACATTGCTTTGTCGTAGTCTACACTGTCGCTTTTCCAAGTTTTAGGGAGACTGCAACGTTTAGCATCTTTTCCATCTCCTCGTTGCACATACAAACCAAAACGCCCTGATCGCAATGTCACAGATTCTTTTGTTTCTAGGTCATTTCCAAGAAGCACAGATTCTTTCATTTCTGGTATATCTTGTGGGTTTGATGTCAATTGACGGGTATACTTACACTCGGGATAATTAGTACATCCAACAAATGCCCCATATTTACTGCTGAGTTTTAAAGATAGAGAATGGGTATGACATTCAGGACATGTACGACTATCTTCATTGTTTTCTTTAGGAGGAAATATTACAGATGATAAGGTATCATTTAAAATATCAAGTACATTTGATATGCGTAGTTTTTTTATACTGTCAATCTTCTCAATAAATTCTTCCCAAAATTCATGTAGAACTTCTTTCCAATTTAGTTTGCCAGTGGATATTTCATCCAGTTTTTCTTCAAGATCTGCTGTAAAATCATATTCTACATATTGGCTAAAGAAATTCTCTAAAAATGCCGTAACGATTCTACCCGTGTTTTGTGGGAGAATCTTACGTTTTTCGGCAATAACATATTTTCTTTTGTAGAGTGTTTCTAAAATTGTGGCATAGGTAGAAGGTCTCCCAATTCCGATCTCTTCCATTTTTTTAATTAAAGAAGATTCTGAGTATCGCGGAGGTGGTTCAGTAAAGTGTTGAGATGCATTGGTTTCTGTAGCAATAAGTTGTTCGTTAGCGCTGATGTATGGAAGAAGTATATCTTCTTCGGAATTTTTCTCTTGATCATATTGATTTTCCCATACTTTTAAAAATCCGTCAAAACATAAGAGAGATCCAGTGGTTCGTAAATGCCCTATTTGATCGTTATATGTAGCAATAATATTCACAGTTGTACGTTCAAATTTAGCAGAAGCCATCTGGCTAGCAACACTGCGTTTCCATATCAAATTATAAAGTTGGAATTGATCGGAATCCAGAAATTGTTTCATTTTCGAAGGTAGAAAATCAAAGTCATTGGGGCGTATAGCCTCATGTGCCTCTTGGGCATTTTTGGATTTAGAAGAGTATATTCTTGGTTTTTCAGGAAGATAATGATCTCCATAATGGGAAGTGATGGAACGACGTACTGCTTCAAGTGCATCAGGTGACATATGCACACCATCGGTTCTCATATAGGTAATTAACCCAACAATTTCACCGTTAACATCGATTCCTTCATATAATTTTTGTGCTATCCGCATAGTATGTGAGGCGGAAAAACCTAATCTAGATGAAGCAACTTGTTGTAGAGTAGAGGTAGTAAAAGCAGGCCAAGGATTACGTTTAATGGGTTTATTTTCGATTTTTTCGACCGAATAAGTAGCTTTTTTCACAAAAGATATGAGGTCATCCGCTTCTTTTTTATTACTGATAGATTTTTTTTCGATACGCTGACCATTAAAATCCGTGAGATGTGCTGTAAATTTATCGTTGCGAGGTGTTTCTAATAAGACTGAAAGTGACCAGTATTCTTCCGAAACAAAACTTTCTATTTGATTTTCGCGATTACATATGAGACGCAAAGCTACAGATTGCACTCTGCCTGCTGAACGAGCGCCTGGAAGTTTTTGCCATAAAATTGGTGAAAGATTAAAGCCTACTAGATAATCTAATGCACGTCGAGCTAGATAAGCATTCACGAGATCTAAATTGATATCTCGTGGACTTTTCATGGCATTCAGTACAACTTGTTTGGTTATAGCATTGAAGGATACGCGTTGAATTTTTGTTTTTTCTATGAGATTTTTCTGCCGTAGAACATCTAAGACATGCCAAGATATGGCTTCTCCTTCTCTGTCAGGATCGGTAGCAAGAATGAGAATTGTAGACGATTTGACAGCGTGAATAATATTTTGCAGATGTTTTTGAGATGAAGGATCAATATTCCAAATCATCTCAAATTCTTTTTCGGGGAGCACCGACCCTTTTTTGGCAGGCAAATCACGTATATGTCCAAAAGATGATAATACTTTATAATTCGATCCTAAATATTTGCTGATCGTTTTTGCTTTGGCTGGTGATTCTACAATTATAACATTCATTTTTTTATCTCTATACAAGCATGCAATCTGATAGATTACTTTATCCTTTGATATTCAGTCATTGTATATCATAGATCCTGCAGGGTATTGCATACTTTAATTTATAAAGAATGGATAGATGCTTTAATTAATTTCCATATTTTGTACAGTTGCATTTAGGGATAAGGGGATATTCATTATGCAACTTTTTCGCAGTTATTGAGGAGAAGGCAGATGCATTGTTAACGATACCTTCCCTTCAGGATGATGGCAAAGCCTTCCAGCCAGATCTAATTCTAAGAGCACAAGATATACAACGGGCGCTTCTATCCCAGTATGATGGATGATATCATCTATGTGGATTGGCACATTATTCAAAGATTGTTTTATGCGTACTCGTTCACACTGAGTGTATTCAGGGTAATGAGTGATGTTAATATTTTTTGTATGATTTGTATCAGATTGGGATGAAAAAAAGTTTTGTTCTATCTGGGGATGCACCATTTGAAGAACGTCGTGAGAAGAGGTAATAAGAGTAGCGCCTTCTTTAACCAGTTGATTTGTCTCTTCAGAACGAGGATCCAGGGGTGATCCGGGTACAGAAAAAACCAGCCTCCCACATTCTCCCGCAATTCTAGATGTGATGAGAGATCCTGATTTTTTAGTTGCTTCAACAACTATTAGTCCTAATCCTACTCCTACAATGAGACGGTTGCGACGTGGGAAATCATAAGCTCGAGGTTCTCATCCAAAAGGAATTTCGCTTATTGCTATTCCTCCATTATCCCAAATTTCTTCTAATAGATTACGATTTTCTGGTGGATAGAGACAATCTAATCCTCCTGCCATTACGGCAATAGTCCCTGTTTTAAGGGTAGCGCGATGGGCAGCTGCATCTATACCTAACGCTAATCCTGATACGACGGTATAACCTGCATTGCCTATTTCTCTAGCTATTTTTTCGGTGAATTTTATTCCACTTATAGAAGGATAGCGTGTAACAATACCTACAGAAGGTTTTGCGCATACGGCTTTTACATTGCCTTTGACGGCTAAGAGGGATGGGGGACAGTCTATATAACGGAGTGCTGGTGGATAGTTTGGTTCGCTAAGAGCAACAAAGTGTGCTCCAAATGAATCTGCTATTTCTAACTCTTTTTCTGCTGATTCTTTTGAACAAACGCGCGTTTTCCTGCGTATACCGCGCCTCTTTGAGCAAGTTCCGGAATCATTTCTAAAGCTTGTTCTGCGGAACCAAAATAATTAATCATATCACGACAAGTTGCAGGACTTATATTATCGCTTCGAATAAGACGTAACCAAGAAATCTTTTGGTCATCTGTTAAGGATACCCCTCCCTTGAGAGGATTCATTTTTTTCATTATTATTCTTTAGTGTTTTCTTTATAATAAAATTTATTTTTTAAATATTTTTTTTTCTGAGCCTAAAATCAGACGTTTGATATTCTCTATATGTTTCCAATAAACTGTTATAGTCATAAATGTAAATATGATAGGTATATTGACTTCTGGGTATGTGATCCAGATGATCATTGCAATTATCAATGTTGAAAAAAGCGATGAAATTGAAGAATAACCTGTTACCAAAGCGGATGACATCCAAATAGCCGAGAAAAGTATAGCCATCTTGAGCTCTAACGCAATTAAGACACCAATGTATGTTGATATCCCCTTACCACCTTTGAATTTAAGCCATACAGGAAATATATGTCCTAAAAATGTTGCAAATCCAGCCAAAATCCCAATTTTATGATCAAATAACTCGCTGACGATTATAATGGTAGCAGTTGCTTTAATCGCATCAAGCGACAGAGTAGCAAAAGCCAGTTTTTTATTGCTGGTTCTAAGTACGTTGGTAGCGCCAATATTACCAGATCCGATAGATCGTATGTCTTGGAATCCGAACATGCGAGTGAGCAACAATCCAAAAGGTATGGAACCAATAGCATAGCTCAGAATAAGGGAGATTATTGGAGCGATAAGTTCATGGTATGCAAATTGTAAATTATTCATTGATGAATTAACTTTCTAGTGTATAGACTTGCTTGCCTGATATATAGGTTCTTACGACTTTTCCTGTAAAAAATTCTTTATCAAAAACAGTATTCTTATGAATCGATGACATATCATCTGCTTTTACAGTCCACTGATAGTTTAAATCTATTAATGCAATATCGGCTGCTGTTCCAGTCTGTAATGTGCCACCTGGTAGGTTGAATATTTGAGCAGGGCGTGTTGACAGAGCACGGATTAGTTTTTTGAGTGATATCTGTTGTCCATGGAATAAGCGCAACGCTGCCGATAACATTGTTTCTAGCCCTATTGATCCGAAACTTGCCTCGGCAAAAGGAAGAAGTTTTGTATCCATGTGACGAGGAGTATGATCAGATACAATAATATCTATATCACCCTTTTCCAGCGCTTCAACCATACTCATGCGTTCTGTTTCAGAGCGTAATGGGGGTAATACTTTGCGTAAGCTATTATACATTTCGACATCGTTTTCGTTTAAAATGAGATTATTGATTGAAATGCCACACGTCGCTTTTGTGTTGTGTGCTTTAGCATGTTTTATTAGCGCAATTGATTGAGGAATAGAAATAACCGAAGCGTGATAGTGTCCTCCAGTGTGTTGTGCTATAAGCAAATCCCTTGCTAGGGGAACGGTTTCGGATATTGAGGGGATGCCTACTAATCCAAGATAGTTGGCTATAATACCTTCATTGATAACTCCTCTTGATCCAAGAAAATGATCATGGGTATCGAGTGCAACTATTGCGTTAAGCATATGTGCGTATTTCATAGAATTAAGAAGAACTTGCGTATCGTGTATGCTCATTGGGCTTTGTATAAAACTGACAATCCCTTGTTCTTGGAGAAGACGCATTTCACTGATTTCTTTGCCTTCCATGTTACTTGTTAAACAGGCAGTGGGGTAGACATTAATGAGGGATTTTACTCGTATTTCTTCCAAAGCATATTTTATAAAAGTATATTCATCAAGAAAAGAAGACATGCCTAAAGGCATTAAAATTATAGATGTTATTCCTCCTGCTACCGCTTCTTTGGATAATGTGGTGATATTCTTGCTATATTCGTCTGGTGATCCTGTAAGGGTTACCCGTGCATCAATAATTCCGGGAACAGCAACAAGTCCTGTACAGTCATGTATCAAAGCAGATGTCGGAAATTTTGCATTAAGAGCATCGGCGCCAGCAGCTAAGATAATACCATTTTCAACAATGATTGCGCCTACTTCATCAATATCTCGACTGGGATCAATAATGCGTGTATTATTCAAAACAAAGGATGTCATAGTTCTTTCTGTGTGATCTTATTTTGGTTTTCTAGAAGTTCCTTTATGATAGCCATACGGACAGCTACACCCATTTCGACTTGATATTGGATGATGCTCTGTGATCCATCTGCTACACTAGAGGAAATCTCGTAATTACGATTTATGGGTCCAGGATGCATAACAAGTGCATCTTTCTTAGCATACTTGAGTTTTTTTTCATCAAGAGAGTACACATGTTTATACTCTCTTATTGAAGGGATGAGAGATCGGGGTATCCTCTCTTGTTGCATACGTAATATCATAATTACATCGACATTTTTTAATCCTTTTTGCATATCATGAAAAACTTCAACTCCCATGTTAGATATATCTTTTGGGAGTAATGTTATAGGGGCGATGACGCGTATGCGTGCTCCCATGGTATTGAGGAGCATAATATCAGAACGTGCGACGCGTGAATGCAAAATATCGCCACAAATGGCGATATGCAGATTAGATATTTTTCCTTTAAAATGGCGAATAGCAAAAGCGTCGAGCAGTGCTTGTGACGGATGTTCATGTGTACCATCTCCAGCGTTAATGATACTAGGACCCTTAATTTTATGCATTAATGAATTCACTGCGCCAGAATATGGATGGCGAATGACAATGATATTAGGTCGTAGAGCATTTAATGTGGCGATTGTGTCTGCTATATTCTCTCCCTTTTTCATGGCAGAATTTTTTGTATTAATATTTATCACGTGAACACCAAGTAATTTCCCTGCAACTTCAAAAGAAGTTTGTGTACGAGTCGATGTTTCTAAGAAAAGATTAATTTGGGTTAAGCCTTGTAATCTTGTAGTTGATGGATTAAAATGACTCTTCTTTTGGAAATATTCGTTTGCACGATCCAATAAATAGTTTACATCTTGCATCGAAAGGTCTTTAACAGTAACAAAATTGTACAGGGGAAAAGAATACATTAAATGTTCTCCAAAAAAACCGTTATCCTTACCTTAGCATAAAGAGGAATAATTGTTAATAACAGATAGAAGGAATAGTGCGAAAGATCTTTTGACTATCTTCAGCAAGATAGTTTATCTCTGGTAAAGAAGTTTGAAGTTTAGGTTATAGGGAAGTAAATCGAGAGGAAACTCTATTGCGAGTATCCTCTCATGACGTTGAGGGAAATTTACCGAAGATTAGCTATGAATCAAGTACATCAACCATCAGATTCCCTTTTTGCGTTGAATCAACCGCCTCTTTTTATTGGAATGAATGCATATAGCAGTGATTCTTTACTTGTTGCTCTTATTGCAAATTTCCCCAGTGTTGTGCACAAGGAGCTTGAATTATTAGGAGAGTATGTTCTTTCTTGTACTGCACAGGAATTAGCGCGTATGGCGAACTATAATACTCCTCAACTTCATGCGTATGGACCTGGTGGAGAACGTTGGGATAAGGTTGAATTTCATCCTGCTTGGCATGCCTTGTTGCGTCGTTCTATACATGACGGTTTGCATTGTTCTATTTGGGATAGAAGCTTTGAGCCAGTAGTGCGCAAACAAGCGCATAAAATAAGAGCTGCACGTTTGTACTTAATGGCTCAATTAGAGGCAGGACATCTTATGTCTCCCAGTGTGACTAGTGCATCTATGGTTGCGTTAATGACTACTCCAAGGGTGCATAAAGATTGGGCGCCTAAAATATTTTCTCGGGAATATGATCCCACTAATAAAGCACCTATGCAAAAAACTTCTGTTGCGATTGGATTGGGATTAACTGAGAAAAGAGGGGGTACTGACATTGCTGCCATCACTTCTCAAGGCCAAAAAATTAGTGATGGTATCTATTGTTTATCGGGACATAAGTGGTTTTTGTCTTCTCCCATGAGTGATGCTTTTATTATGCTTGCTCAAGTAGAGGGGCGTGTTGGCTGTTTTTTAGTTCCAAGATTACTAGAAGATGGTTCTCCTAATGGTCTCTGCTATCAAAGATTGAAGAATAAAATCGGCAATCGATCAAATGCTACAGTTGAATTAGAATTCTCTAATACTTTTGGTTTTTTGCTCGGGGATCTCAATGTCAGTACGGGTCCTGTCGAAGATATGAAAATACTGATCTATTTGGATAGTGCGATCATGTCGGTATCGGGAATGCGCGTTTCTCTCGCTGAAGCCATTCACTATGCGCGCAGGCGGCATGTTTCTGGAGGTATTTTAATTGATCAGCCAGTAATGAAGCGAGCTATAGCAGATATAGCTTTGGATATTGCTGCGGCAACGGCTCTTTCTTTTCGATTAGCTAATTCTTTTGATGAGGCTAAATCACGTTCTGAAGAAGCTGCTTACGCACGTATTATGGCACCTATTACTAAATATTGGTGTTGTAAAATGGCACCGGCGGTTATTGCTGAGGCAATGGAGTGTATAGGGGGATCAGGTTATATAGAAGAACGCTCTATTGCTCGTCATTACAGAGAGTCTCCTGCTAATTCTATTTTATTGGGTTCTGGTAATGCGATGGTATTAGATGTGCTCAATCTCTTGGAAAAAGGGACAAATTTGTTTGAACAGCTTTTTTCTACCTTAGAACAAGATCTTGGTTCATCTGGTAAAAAAGTCATTACTATTCTTCGAGATTCAATTTCTTTATGTAAAGAAGATAAGGGATTAGCACGATTTTTGACAGAAAAAATAGCGTTGGCTTCTTCTGCAGCCGCGCTTTATCGAGCGGGCATGAACGATATAGCAGATGTGTTTTTGGAAAATAGGTTTTTAGATAATTGCCACTCAACACACTGTATGCTACATGGTCGTTTTAATGCTGCTCATATCATTGATTCTTTATACTTAGATTGTTGAGTAGCATCTTCCTTGTCATAGCAAATAAAATTTTATTTTTAAGGACAAATGAGGAAACTTTCTAGCTTTATTGTAATATCGGTTTATTGGAGAAAATTTGGCGTTTTCGTCTTCTATTATATTGTATGAAACGAAATCAACGTTATGCCGATCATGACAAACATAATTCCTATTGCAGTTGTCCAATAAAATGGTTCATCCCAAATAAGAGACGAAAGACAGGTAGCAATTATTATAATAGCGGAAGTTACAACGGTTTGTGCAATTCGCACAGAAAAGTGTGCAACAACCATAATGTAGGTAAAGAAGCTTATAGCATAGAAGAAAAATCCAAGCCAAAATAATTTACCATCTGAAAAGCGCGTCGAATCAGCAAAGTGGGGGGGGGCTTCTGGGGGTATTATAGACATTTTTATAAAAACAGAAGACAAGACACCAAGTGCCACATTCGCGAGCAGAGCGATCCATTTCATCGTCCCTCCCTGTGGATATCAAGTATTGCAGAGTGTTATCATCCTCTTTCCATAATGACTAAGCGTTACTTGCGAAACAAGGAAAACCTCCACGGAGTGTTACCTGCAAAAATCAGAGGAGCGAAACCGCAGACGGTGGAGGGATATCAAAATGGAAAATAAAAGTCAAAAGACTTGTAGACACTGAAGCAGTTTTTTCATAAATTGTCAAGCAAAGGTATTTTTCTCCTTTCTAAAAGGGAATTGTGCAAATATGCATCATTTTAGTATACGATTTCCTGATAAAGTCGCGGTATATATGAAAGTGAAATATTTATTTGTTGTGGCTTTTAGATGATCGTAAGAGAATTTTCTCCATTTTTGAAATTGCTGAGTTTCGGATTTGTATTATTATCTATAAATTGTCGAGATATTATTTTTTCCATATGGTATATACAAGAAGTAGGTGCATTTATTACGTTAAGATAGCATTACTCGTTTCTAAAATTATCTACAAAATGGATATGTTTTTCTGTAAAGTACTAGAAGCGGGGATCCACTGTAAGATCCGTCTTTAAAATATTATAGATAGAATGAGAGTCAAGAAAAGCTATGGTAAAAAAACCTCTTGTTATTTTTCCAGATCCTATTTTACGGAGAGTATCTCGTCCTATAGAAAAAATCAATTCCGATATTATGAACTTAATAGACAACATGTTGGAAGTTATGTATTCCACCGACGGTATTGGGCTAGCTGCCGTTCAGATCGGAGTTTTGTATAGACTAGTGGTCATCGATTTGCAGGATCATGCTCATCGTAAGAATCCGATGGTTTTTATTAATCCTAAGATAATAACGTTTTCAGATGATTTTTCTGTTTATCAAGAAGGCTGTTTGTCTATTCCAGATTATAGGGCTGATGTAAAGCGATCGGCTTTTATAACCGTGAGATATATGGATTGCAATGCGCAACATCAGATTATATATGCTGATGGATTGTTAGCAACTTGTTTGCAACATGAGCTTGATCATCTAAATGGTATATTATTTATAGATCATCTATCACGTTTAAAGCGTGATATGATAACAAAAAAAATGTCAAAATTAGTACAGTTACGCGATTAAACTATTAGTTTGTAGAAAAAAAGGATATGATTGACGTTGCGAGTTGTTTTTATGGGGACATCAGAGTTTGCAGTGGCTACTTTACAGGCTCTAGTTTCCTCCTCTCATAGTATTGTATCTGTGTATACACAGCCACCACGTCCGGCGGGAAGACGTGGTTTAAAATCTGTACTTTCCGCCGTTCATAAAAAGGCACAAGAGTTCAGTTTGCCTGCCTTGGTTCCCACTAAACTTGGCCAAGAAGAATATGAACAATTTTTGAGTTTTAATGCTGATGTTGCCGTAGTTGTTGCGTACGGATTAGTTATTCCACAACGTATTTTAAACGCAACGAAATTAGGATTTTACAATGGTCATGCCTCTTTGTTGCCACGTTGGCGTGGGGCAGCTCCGATACAGCGTGCTATCATGGCTGGTGATAATGAGACTGGTATAGCTATTATGAAAATGGATAAGCATTTAGATACGGGTCCAGTTGCGTTCATGAGAAAGGTTCCAATATCTTCGAATATAAATACAGCAGGATTGCAACAGGAGTTGAGTGTTCTTTGTGCTCATGCAATGGTGGAAGCTATGGATAAGCTTGAGCAGAATAATCTTCCTCTCTCTCCTCAAATAGAAAATGGCATTACTTATGCTGAGAAAATTTCTAAAGGAGAAACGCGTGTGAATTTTTGTCGATCTGCAGAAAATGTGCATAATCATATTAGAGCACTATCACCTTTTCCTGGAGCATGGTTGGAAATGATGATTGGAAATAAGCATGAACGTATTAAATTATTAGAATCTCAATTAGTGGAAGGTGAAGGCAAGCCGGGCGAAGTGATTAACCCGAATTTTACAATAGCATGTAGTCAGGGGGCGGTGCGTATCATGCGTTTGCAACGAGCAGGTGGACGGGTGTTGGATATCGGTGATTTTCTTTTAGGGTGTCCAGTCATAATAGGCTGTATAGTTGGTTGATGATTCGTTATTGTATGATCATTGAATATAATGGAAGTGGCTATTTTGGTTGGCAAAGGCAGAAAAATGGTTCTTCAATTCAAGGGTCTATAGAAAAAGCCATTTTCTTGGTGACAGGTGAAATTGTGGTAGTGCATGGCGCAGGTCGCACCGATTCGGGTGTCCATGCTCTGAGGCAGGTCGCGCATTTTGATTTAGTACGAGAATGGGTTCCCGTGATATTATGTAAAGCATTAAATGCTTATTTGAAGATATCTGATACCATTTCTATACTCAATTTAAGCATTGTAGATAAGCAATTTCATGCGCGTTTTTCAGCGATTCGTCGCAGTTATCTTTATCGTATTATTACTAGGCAAGCGCCTCTTGCCCTAGAAAAAGGGCGTGCATGGTTGATTCCAAAATCCTTAGATTGTGAAAATATGAGAATAGCAGCACAACATTTGGTGGGTCGACATGATTTTACTACTTTTCGATCAATTCACTGTCAGGCATCATCTCCTATACGTACCATTGACCATTTTGATGTTAATTCATTTGGAAATTTGATTGAAATTCGAGTTGTTGCTCGGAGTTTTTTGCATACTCAAATACGTTCTTTTGTGGGTAGTTTAAAATTAGTAGGTGATGGAAAATGGACATCAACCGACTTGGAAAAGGCACTGCAAGCTCAAGATCGCAAAGAATGTGGACCTCTAGCTCCTCCAGAAGGACTTTATTTTGACTCTGTAGAATATTCTTAATTATACGTTTTCTTCGCAAGTATTTATTGTATGTTTAAAGAGAAGAAAGAAGTAAATCCATGTTTTGAATTGCGGCTCCTGAGGCTCCTTTTCCTAAGTTATCAAAAACCGCTATAATATTGATGTATGGTAATTCAGATGAGTCAAAGAAGAAAAGATGCAATTTATCATTTCCGGACATCATTTCACAAGCTATGGTCTTAATTTTTCTACTTTCTTCTAGTGGAACAACAGAAACTATATTTTGCCCCATATAATATTCTTGAAAAATACTATGTAGTTCTTCGGAGTTCGTCTTCCAAGAAAGTCGCTCCATGTCAAGTGAAATTTGGATAGCAATTCCTTGAGGAAAGCGACCGACTGATGGTAAAAACATAGGACTAGTTTTTATCAAGCTATATTGAGTTATTTCTGGTAAATGTTTATGCAGCAGATCTAGGCTATAAAAAAAATGATTGCTACTGATTGTATCAGGCATATTTTTTTGTTCCATACGGGATATTAGTTTTTTCCCTCCTCCTGTATATCCAGAAACGGCGTTTATAGTAATAGGATACCTATCGGGTAGTAGTTTTGCTTTACGTAGTGGACGTAAAATTGCGATGGCTCCCGTAGCATAACATCCAGGGTTAGTTATATAGCGTGCTGATCTAATTTTTTCTTTTTGGGATTTATCCATTTCAGGAAATCCATATACCCAACCTGGTGCGATTCGATGTGCAGTTGAAGTATCAATAATGCGACTATTTATACCATTTTTTTTGATTAATTGGATTATTTCTAGTGATGCAACATCCGGCAAACAGAGGATAGAGACGTCTGCTGCATTCAAAAGATCCTCTCGATAGCGCAGGTTATGTCTTTCCTCGCATGGAATGGATAGAAGACATAAATCCTTGCGTTGCACTATGCGACTGCGAATTTTTAATCCAGTTGTTCCATGTTCCCCGTCTATAAAAATTTTATACATTGGTTATCCAAAAAACAAAAGAACGCATACCATTGATGTCAACAGGATTTAAAAAAAACTCCAGAAATAGTCGCTTACTTTGTGAAAATACTTTTTTACAACAGAACGTGACGTAATACGGTGCTTCCATACCAAATTCATTGAAAAAAGAGGCCGTAGATCAGCGTTTGGAGAATTGGAAACTGCGACGGGCTTTAGCTTTTCCATACTTCTTGCGCTCAACAATACGGCTGTCTCGCGTTAGGAATCCACCTTTTTTGATTTGTGGTCTCAAGTCTGGTTGAAAATATGTAAGAGCCTTTGCGACGCCATGGCATATGGCACTGGCTTGTCCGGAAAGTCCTCCCCCAGATACAGTGGCGAAAACATCATACATATTATCCTGAGATACTGTGTTGAAAGGTCTTTTTATGTTTAGTACAAGTAAATCTTGTGTAAAATATTTTGATATATCCACATAATTGATGGTAAACTTTCCGCTACCACTCTTAATCCATACGCGTGCTATAGAAGTTTTTCTCTTTCCGGTAGCGTAAGAACGTTGCCATTGGTCAACTTTGCGGGAATGAATCGCAGGAGAAGATGAAGTCTCTTCCGGTTGACTAGTGTTCTCTTCGGTAAGAGTTCCCCCTTGTTGTTCAATGATATCTCGGATATTTTCGATATCTTCCATAGTTAAGTTCTCCTAGAGTTTTTGGGATTCATTTTTGCGATATCCATGAATACCGGCTTTTGCGCTTCATGAGGATGATGGTCTTCGGCATAGATGTGTAAATTCTTCATTTGTTTTCTCGCAAGAGGACCTCTTGGAAGCATTCTCGCAATCGCTTTCTTAAGAATATTAGTTGGAGAAGCCCCTGCAAGTATTTCTTTTGCAGTCGTCTTCTTTATACCCCCTGGATAGCCAGTATGACGATAATAGGTTTTTTGGTCATATTTCTTTCCCGAAAACGCTACTTTAGACGCATTAATAATCACAACATGATCTCCATCATCAGCGCTCGGTGTGTAGGTAGGCTTGTTTTTTCCGCGTAAACGGAGGGCTATTTGAGACGCCAATCTTCCAACAATTAATCCTTTTGCGTCAACTAATATCCATTTTTTTTCCACTTCACTCGATTTTTGAAAGAAGGTTGGTATCATCACAACGATTTCCTTATGTTATAACCATTCCCCTAGCGGAACACATCATTCTGCTCTCCATCAATATCCTTCTAGACAGAGAGAGCATTATCTAGAACTATAACCAGTGCTATTGATATCGGATACTTCTTCATCAGTCAATAACGTGTCAGGCTTTACAATTATAAAAATGACTATATTCTCTTAAATAAATGAGGTTTATTCATCGCATTTTTTGCAAATGCCACATAAGACGCACAGTTGATACTGCGTGAAGTGACGACATCCTACTTTATCAGGGATAGGTAGGAAGAATAACCGTTACCGTTGTTTAGGAAGAAGATCAATGGGTGACATTTTTCTTGTTATATGAGGTACTTTTCCTCTTCTTTCATACGCTGTCACATTAATGTAATGGGGAGTCATTTCCAAAAGGATGAATTCATTTTTAGAGTTCTTGTTTATATTATAAACTCGCACAGGTCTTCCGGTAGAATCTTTTATGTAGCTTTCAGGTGATGATGTAAATCTTGTGGTAAATATGGTTGATATTTTACTCTGTGTTAAAAATTTTTCAAACATCCTTTTTTGGTCAATAGAAGAAAAGCGATCTATATCATCTGCAAAGAGAATAATATATTTGCCTTCGCGTTGAGCTTGAAACACATCGTCTCGAATCCACTGGGAAATTTCACTGCCATTGGAAACGTGTGAAGGTAAGTCTTGTTTGGAAATGTGTTCGGGCACTGCGACTGTAAATATGTTGGACCATTCGTCATTGAAATAGACTGAATGAAACATGCTATAGTTTGCTTGAATGAAATGCACATTGTCTATATTCCATGAGTAAGACTGAGATCCACTAATGCTGATGCTGTAAGTCTCTCCATGCCAGCTTCTGTTCCGGTACCTTTGTGAATCACCGTTGAATTCCTTTATTGATTTAATCTGTGGATAGTGATCATTTATTTGCTGGGATATATCATTGATAGCAATGAAAGCACATCCATAAATGCTGGGAGTAAGGGTATAAGGATCTCTGCAAGGTCTATTTCCTATGTACTCTTGAGATCCTAATCCCCTGAAAAAAGGGAATTTTAATGAATATATGTTGTAGAATCTTTTTAGCTCTTTTGTAGTGCTACTTTGCGTCATATCTCCCGTAAGTATTCCGAGAATAATATTCTTACTAGACTTGAGTGAATTGATAGCTTCGACGAACATGGGTGTATCAGCTTTATACCAAGGATCGGCTATCACAGCGATTCCTTTATGATGACAATTCAAAATTTTATTAACATCCACTACTATGTCCATATTTTGCTTGTGAGGGAGTAAAATACGTTCTAAACTATTGAGTGGCACATGATAAACGGCATGTAGATTGAGATATGTCCCCTGGGATAAAGGGATTTTTCCTTGATAATTTATGGAGGATTCTTTCTTTATCTGTGCAGCTTCTTTGATGCTGAAATCATTTTTTATAAGGCTTGTCTCTAGATCTTTTAATACGGGAGGGGTGATGTCTTGCGGTGTAAGATCAGAATCCTTACATAGCAGGACTATTCCATGATTTAAGGCTTCGTCAGCGGATGCTTCTATGCTAGCCCTATGGTATAAAATATTTGCACATGTTGTCGATATAGTTATTAAGGTAATAATCAATGGGATGATTATCGCTGTTAATATTGTTATATTACCTTTTTTCGATAAAAATATTGTTTTTTTCAAGTGTTTTGTTTTTGACATATTCTGTAATTCTATTATAGAGGCCTCTGATCATATAATATTAAAAAGGCCCTTATATCATAAAAATTTCAATTATTATTTTACTAATTAGATAAAATTTTTTTTATTAAATATAAATTTTTACAATTATTAAAATAATTTTTTATATTTGAATTTATTAAAAATTACTTTATGGCAAAAGTATAATTTTTCCAATATGTTCGGATTTTTCCATGATATCGTGAGCCATAGCCACTTTTCCTAATGGTAAGACGGTGTGTATTACTGGAGCAATAACATGAGAATTTAAAAGAGGCCAAATTTTTAATTGTAATGAGTCACGAATGCTTTGTTTAGCTATATCAGTACGGCGACGTAAAGTGGATCCTGTGATTGTTATTCTTTTAGAAATAATGGGATTTAGGTTGATTTCTGTTGCAATATTGCCCCCTAAAAAAGAAATAATAATTAATTTGCCTTCTTTGGAAAGAAGAGTGAGGTGTTGGTTTAAATACTCTGCCCCGACCATATCTAATATGATATCAATACCTCTTCCTTGAGTCTCTTTTTGTAGAATTTCTAAAAAATCTTCTTTCAAATAGTTAATTGCATGCTTGGCTCCAAGTTTTAAACAGGCTAAACATTTTTCCTCCGATTTAGCTGTTGTGTACACTGTAGCTCCGAAATAAGATGCTAATTGGATTGCTGTAGTACCGATTCCACTGGATCCCCCGTGAATCAGCACTGTTTGTCCACTTCGTAGGTTGGCTGTTTGGAAGAGATTAGCCCATACGGTAAAAAAAGATTCAGGGAGAGAAGCGGCTTGTATTGCATTGTACCCTTTTGGAATGGGAAGAGTATGTCCTTGATGAGATAAGCAATATTCAGCATATCCACCTCCATTTACTAAGGCGCATACTTCATCTCCTATATTCCAGTGAGTAGTATTTTCTCCGAGATCTACAATTTTTCCGGCCACTTCAAGACCTAGGATAGGATTGGCATTTTTAGGAGGGGGATATAATCCTTTTCTTTGCATAACATCAGGTCTATTAACTCCGATTGCCTCAACTTTAATGAGAATTTCTTCTTTTTGAGGTTGAGGAATTGGTGATTCAGCAAGAAACATAACATTGGATTTTCCATATCCAGACATTGCAACATGACGCATTTTTTTACAAATAGGCATATGATTACCTTAATTTTGATAATAAAGATAAAGATAAAGAGCATCTTCTTATGGTATGCTATTAGGTGAAAATGGTGGATGGTAAGATGTCAAGAGGTCGTGGGAAAATAGCACTGTCGTTTTGGTAAAAAAATGATAGTTGTACGGTTTTTTGCATATGCAGTGTAGCATTTTTCGGGCAAGATAACAGCACAATGCTTTAAAATAAGTGGAATGTTTCCCTTATTTGCAATTTTTATAGGTTAGTAGACTTGTTATTTGAAAAAGAGACCATATTATTTGACAAAGGGATCATAAATGTCATTTGTGTGTGGAATATAATAAGATGTAAGGTTGGTTAAGATATTTTTTAGTTCGATTGGTTAGAAGTTTTGTTTGGAATTCAGAAACGATGACGGTCATAAAAGATAATCATTAGTAAAATGGTATAAAAATTAATTTCGCTAGGTAATGGTAGATCTCAATTAATGAGGGATAAGGTAAAAGCGATGACAATAGGAAAGAAGAGAAATAGAGATTCTGATAGTGAGCATGAGGATTCTGATGATTCTCTAGTTTTTGATTTTTCCGATGATTCTTGGAAAAAGATGATCAAACTTGCTAGACAGCGCGGCTATGTGACCATAGAAGAGCTAAATGCTTTTTTGCCTCCCGATGAGGTGAGTTCTGAGCAAATGGAAGATACAGTGGCTATGTTATCCAATATGGGGATTAACGTGGTTGACGGCGATGATTTAGAGGATGAGGAGGGATCTGAGGATTCTCTTGATCTCGCAAGTAGTGCAAGTAATTCGTCCGTATTTTTGCAAAAACGCAAAGATTCGGCTGATCGTAGTACTGATGATCCGGTTCGCATGTATTTGCGTGAGATGGGTTCCATAGAGTTGTTATCCCGTGAGGGTGAAATTGCTATAGCTAAAAGGATTGAGGCAGGGCGAGCTATGATGATGGCAAGTCTATGTGAAAGTCCTCTTACTTTCCAGGCTCTTATTATTTGGCGTGATGAGTTAAATGATGGCACTACGCTTTTGCGTGAGATTATAGATTTAGAAGCATGTATTGGGCCAGAGTCAAAAGGGGGATTCTTCCATGGAACAGAAGGACATTCCTATCAAAAACGAGAGGATAGTTCTCAAGAAAAGGAAAGGGATGATGTTCAAGAAACAGAGGGTGATATTGAGAGTGCTGCAAAGGTAAGTAAAGATGATCGTAGTAAGGTTGATTCTCCTCCAGAAAATGCTGAAAATGACGAAAGAAATTTAGATGAAGATGAGGATGATTCTGCGCATACTCTTTCTGCAATGGAGGATCAATTAAGACCGAAAGTAATGTGTGCGCTTGATGAAATTGCCGAAGTTTATCGGGAATTGCGTTCGCTTCAAGATAATGCGGTGAATGGTCAAAAAGATGAAAAATCTTCTGTCAAATGCAAAGTATTAAAAGAGAAATTGGTTAAATTAGTTGGATCACTGTCACTGAATCAAAGTCGCATCGATTTATTAGTGGAGCAGTTATATGACATTTCGAAGCGGATTATGCATAATGAAGGTGAGTTGTTACGGTTGGCTCAATCTTATGGAATTAAACGAGATGTTTTTTTAGAGCGCCATCAAGGGCGCGAACTGGACCCTCATTGGGTGAGTTATGCAAAAGATTTTCCTGAAGGGGAGTGGAAGAATTTTGTTGCTTGTGAAGTCGATTCCATCCTCAAAATTAGAAATGAGATTAAAAGCATCTCAGTTGAAACAGGAATATCTATTTCTGAATTCCGGCATATTGTTTCGATGGTGCGTAAAGGAGAGTGCGAAGCCAGTATTGCCAAAAAAGAAATGGTAGAAGCTAATTTGCGTCTCGTTATTTCTGTTGCTAAGAAATATACAAATCGTGGATTGCAATTTTTGGATTTAATTCAAGAAGGCAATATTGGTTTGATGAAAGCTGCGGAAAAATTTGATTGGTGTTTGGGTTATAAATTTTCGACATATGCGATGTGGTGGGTTAAACAAGCAATTACGCGTTCTATCGCAGATCAATCATGCACGATCAGAATACCTGTCCATATGCGTGATAAAATCCACAAGGTTGTTCGGACAGCGCGTAGGATGTCAAATAAAATCAAACGTGAGCCTACGCCTGAAGAAATAGCAAAAAAACTCGCAATGCCTGTGGAAGGAGTGCGAAAAGTTTTAAAAATAACTAAAGAACCAATCTCTCTAGAAACGCCGATAGGTGATGAGGATACTTCTCATCTTGGAGATTTTATAGAAGATAAAAATGCAGTCTCTCCTTTGGATTCTGCTATCCAAGCGAACTTGCGTGAAACGACCACACGCGTTCTTGCTTCTTTGACGCCACGGGAAGAAAGGGTATTGCGTATGCGTTTTGGTATAGGGATGAATACAGATCATACGCTAGAAGAAGTAGGTAAACAATTTTGCGTTACTCGAGAGCGCATTCGTCAGATTGAAGCAAAGGCGATTCGTAAGTTAAAACATCCTAGTCGTTCGAAGAAATTAAGGAGTTTTTTAGATGGTTAGGTGCATTCATAAGGATTGTGTTTACGGTATCTGTTGGTTTTGATGATTGCGTTCGTAAGGGAAAGGATAATCCAAGAGTGATGAAAGGGTAACGTCATTTGGGATTTAACTATTATTCTGTACAGTAAGATTCATGAGTGAATGAAATGGATTGCGCGGTATTGAAGATAAAAATACTGGTAGTGATTGCTTATTTTCCATAACTTTTTTATTGTGTAAAGCACCCAACGGACTAACGAAGGATGTCGTTATGTTTTTGGAAGGTGTATCCAAGGTTATTTTCTCTAAATTTATATTGGTTTCATATTTTGAGAAGTACTATCTTGCTGTTTTTTGCGTGGCTCAGGGATATCTAGCGATACTATGACGGGGGTATGATCTGATGGTTTTGTCCATCCACGTGGTTTTGTGTCTATTCTAGCTGAATGGAGCAAAGAGGTTGCTTCTGGAGAGAGCATTATGTGATCGATTCGGATTCCTTTGTTTTTCGACCAAGAATCTGCATAATAGTCCCAGAAGGAATAAAGGTGATGTGTATCATGTGTAGCGCGTATTGCATCTGTAAATCCCATGTTTTGCAATTTTTGAAAGGATTGTCGCACTTCCAATGTAAAGCACGCGTCATTTTCCCATATAATTGGATTATAGCAGTCATGGGGTTGGGGAATTATATTATAATCTCCCGCAAAGATAAGGGGCTCTTCTAGTTCAAGGCGTTGAGATGCAAATCGTAAAAAGCGCTTGATCCACGATATTTTATCATCATATTTGGTAGATGTAATAGGATTGCCATGAGGTAGATAAAGATTACCTATGCGCAGTGTTTGGGTATTGATTGTGAAAGTTGCTTCTATAAAGCGTGCCTGCACATCAAGATCATCTCCGGGAAGGTGGGTTACAATTTCTATGGGTTGATATTTTGATAAAATAGCCACTCCATTGTAAGATTTTTGTCCACAAGTCTCAATATGGTAATTCAAAGACTGCAACGTTTCAAAAGGAAAATTTTTATCCTCGGTTTTAGTCTCTTGAAGGCAAATAATATCAGGATTATTTTCTTTAATCCATGCAGCTAGATTATGTATGCGTGCTCGGATACTATTGACATTCCAAGTAGCTACTGTTACTACGCTCATTACAATTCCTTCTTTTATATGGAAAAACTTGTTCCACAACCGCAGTTACTTGTAGCATTAGGGTTACGTATTTGGAAAGATTTGCTTAATAAGTTGTCTACAAAATCTATTTCTGAGTTGGTGAGATATGCAAGTGATATTTTATCTATGAATATTTGAGCGCCATTTTTTTCAAATACAATGTCGTCTTCAGATTGCTTTGATTCTAGATCAAATTTATACGAAAATCCAGAACATCCGCCACCTTCTATAGTAATGCGAAGCGCCTTTTTGTCACTGTTGGATTCCAAAATAGTTTTAATTTGTGTGGCAGCGGCATCGGTAATCTTTATAATGGGTACCATTTTTCCCTCCAATATATTATTCTCTATGATAGTAGGTTTTATATATACATGAAATACCTATTCTGCATTATTAGGAGGACGGTGGGGAAGTTAAATTGATAGTAGTACGTAAGTTAGGATTTGGTCATCAAAAAAAAGTTGCGTATGCGGCAGATCCTACGCAAAGTTTGGGTAGAATGTATCCAGAAAAGAGAAGCCTGACGCGTTCTGAATTTCAACGTGATCGAGATCGCATGATTCATACGACAGCATTTCGGCGATTAAAAGATAAAACACAGGTTTTTTTTCATAGACAAAGAGATCATTATCGCACTCGTTTGATGCATACGATCGAAGTATCGCAAATAGCAAGGTCTTTGGCACGTGCGCTCAGGATTGATGAAGATTTGGTTGAAGCAATCGCGTTGGCACATGATTTTGGTCATCCACCTTTTGGTCATGTTGGGGAAGATGTTTTACAGGAATTACTTTCTTCTTATGGTGGTTTTGATCATAACATTCAGTCTTTTCGTATCGTTACCGAATTAGAGTGCAGTTATGCAGATTTTGATGGTATCAATCTCACATGGGAAACTTTAGAGGGATTAATAGGTCACAATGGCCCTATTTTACCACAAGATCTGGATAAACCAAGGATTATTCCTAGGATATTCTCTGATTATTATCATATACATGGCTTGAGTCTTGCGAATTTTGCTAGTCTTGAAGGGCAAGTTGCAGCTATTGCTGATGATATTGCATATGATGCACACGATATTGATGATGGTGTTCGGGCAGGGTTATTGACTGTTGATATGTTGAAAGAAATATCGTTTTTGGAAAAACATATTGCATCATTACATGATCTTTATGGTCATCTAGATGACAAACGTTTGGTACATGAGCTTGTAAGGCGACAGATTACTGCTATGGTTGAAGATGTGATTACGGTATCGCAAAAGAGAATAGCTCACTTAAAACCTCATGCAATTCATGATATTCGTTCTGCTGGTTATAGAATTATAGATTTTTCTGATGAGATGACTCTGGTAGACAAGGAAATTAAGTCTATGCTTGTGAAATATGTATATCGTCATCCTAGTATTATGACCTGTTGTAATCAGATAGCGAATGTTATTCGTAATCTTTTTTCTGCATATATGTCAGATCCACGTAAAATGCGAGGTTGTAATCAATTGGAATATGAAAGAGATATGACTGATTCCATAAAGGCACGGCATGTGGGTGATTATCTTGCGGGGATGACAGATAGTTATGCGATACGGGAACACCATATTTTATTTGGTTATATACCTGATTTTGCTGTAGATTATTCTGAGTTTCACTGAATTATTGGTACAGTGGATATTTTGTTATCAAGTGGAGTAGGGTGATATGTATCTCTTTGCAGATTTTAGTTCCCGTCTGAAAAATTATCTTAAAGAAATTGATTGTAAGATAAAAGTAGAAAAGAAAATTTTAGATCGCATTGTTATTGAACGTCCTCGTGATTGTGCGCATGGGCATTTGTCGACTAATGCCGCTATGATTTTGAGTCGTCCTCTTGGACTTGATCCTCTTACTATCGCTGAGTTGATTGTTGCGCGTATAAAGATCGATCCTGATGTAGATTCTGTATTTATTGCAGGCAAAGGATTCATCAATTTATACCTATCTCCTTCCTATTTAAGAAAAATTCTTTCTTCTATTGTTGTCAGTGGAATAGAATATGGTCGTAATTTAATAGGGAAAGGAACAAAAGTTAACATTGAATTTGTTTCTGCTAATCCAACAGGTCCGATGCATGTAGGGCATTGTCGTTGTGCTGTTGTAGGGGATACGCTTGCTAGTCTGATGGCGTTTTCTGGTTATGAAGTAACCAGGGAATATTATATTAATGATGCAGGTGCACAGATTAATACGTTAGCTCTTTCTGTATTTTGGCGCTATCAACAAGCACTTTATAATAATGATTCTGACCTTCCAGAAGGGTATTATCCAGGTGTTTATTTGAAACATGTGGGAAAAGAATTGGCAGATAAATATAGTTCAGAGCTTTTGAATTTTCCCGAGGAAAAATGGCTGCCAATAGTCAAGGATTATTCTGTGCAAGCAATGATGAAAATCATCAGAGATGATTTAAAAGCTCTCAATATACAACATGATATCTTTATTTCAGAAGATGATTTTCATCGTGGTGATCCCTCTCCTATACGGGACATCATTGATAATCTAGCTCGTCAAGGGTATGTATACGAGGGAATTCTTCCTCCACCCAAATCAAAAACAACCCAAAAATGTGATATGGATCGGAAACAATTATTATTTCGCTCGACGATGGTTGGAGATGATGTTGATCGTCCCTTGCTTAAATCAGATGGGTCTTATACTTATTTTGCCGCAGATCTTGCGTATTTTAAATGCAAATATGAACGTGGTTTTGATAATATGATATATGTCATGGGATCTGATCATAGTGGTTACGTTAAACGTCTTGAGGCAGTAGCTGCTGCTGT
This sequence comes from Candidatus Liberibacter asiaticus, assembly GCF_000590865.3. Lineage (NCBI taxonomy): Bacteria > Pseudomonadati > Pseudomonadota > Alphaproteobacteria > Hyphomicrobiales > Rhizobiaceae > Liberibacter > Candidatus Liberibacter asiaticus. Next base: position 167,739 of record NZ_CP010804.2, on the reverse strand, counting down.
TTCTGAGAAAAAAGCACAGATCAATGTACTGTTATGTGAATTAGTAAGACTGTATAGAGATGGTATGCCCATTAAAATGTCAAAGCGTGCAGGAGACTTTATAACTCTACGGCACGTTGTTGATGAGGTAGGTTCTGATTCAGTGCGTTTTATGATGTTGTGGAGGAAAAATTCAGAGTTATTGGATTTCGATTTCTGTAAAGTCAAAGAACAATCAAAAGAAAATCCTGTATTCTACGTACAGTATGCTTATGCGCGGTGTAGATCTATTTTCAGGCAGGCAAAAGATATTTTTCCAGATCTTGATTTTGATTTATTTCCAAGAAACGTAATTCCTCAGGAATCGGAATTTGATACCAGTGAATTGCAGTTAATTGTACATCTTGCAGAATATCCTCGTGTTATTGAGAATGCTACTATTGCCCAAGAACCCTACAAGCTTGCCTTTTATTTATATGATCTTGCTAGTGTTTTTCATGGTCATTGGAGCCATGGAAGAGAGAATCCAAGGTTAAGGTTTGTACAAGCAAATAATAGAAAGTTAACTATGATGAGATTGCAGTTGGTGCATGCTGTTGCATCTATTATTAATTCTGGTCTTAACATTATAGGGGTTGAATCTCCTAATGAAATGAGTTGAATATACAAGGTGATTCGTCGCTGCAGAATAGATGTACAGTTGAGTGGTATGGGGTATGAAAAACGAGAAAGAATTTCTTGATAAAAGAGATGCTTCTTTTCGAATAGGGCAGTTTCCTTCTTCAATTCCTTCTTTGGATTCTTCCATAAAAGATTATTCGAGACAATTAACAAATATTTTTTTGAAGGATAAAGTTTTTTTTGATGGGCTAGAGCAGGAGTTACTCGCTTCTCTAGGTAGTATGGGCCAAGAAAAATTTGTTTCTTATGCTAGAAAAAAGCGATCTCAACGTTCTCCGGAAGATCAACTGCCATCGTCGAAACATCTCTCTCCTAGATTTGGTAGCGCACATGAGAATTTTTTTGATTGCGATTTAGAAAACAAGCCTTTTCCTGTAGAAACAGTTGTGGAGAAAAAAGAAAATGTTGATAAATCCTTGCAATCAAAACCTAGTACAGATTTGCTAGTTCAAGCGACTTCTTTTCTCAAAGAATCGGTAATAGATTATCCAGATTGTGATTCGGAAATTATGCGTGGTCTAGATGATGATTTAGATCGTTGTTTTGAGAAAAAAGATCGCACTAGTGCTATTCAACTTGATAAAACAGAAGAAATTTTAAAGGGTGAACTAACGGATAAAACGGATAGTAGTTTTTCTGATTCTATGGCAAAATATGGGACAGGTATGTCTTCTGCGCTTGAAGGGAAAAAAGAAAATATTTTCCTCGCGGATGATCAAGGCATTTCTTTAAAGTCAAAAGAGGATATGCTAACTTTGGATATCCAATCTCTGGAAAAGTCGCCAGTAGATGATTGTGGTATATCTTTAACGGAATCTCCAAAAAAGAGATTGGGGTCTCATTCTGCAATCGATGATGACCTTGGCTTGGACTTTGGGGATATCGAGAAAGAACTTTTGTCTATTAGTGGTTGTGCGAATAGAGAATCGGATTCTAGGGATCAGGAAAAAAAATCTTCTGATATCGAAAAGTCTGAAAGTCAGGGTCCTGTTTTTGATCTTAAAAAAATTGTGAGATTTGAAGAATATCCGAAGGATATGGATGAACTCGTGATATCCTCTTTATTAGTTGATGAAGAAAAATTATCACTTGAAAAAGTCAATCATTCTCTTGAGCAAGATATTGCTACTTTATCTTTTGAAGAAGGGGGTAAAAAATACCTTTTTAATAGTAATACTGAAGGCATAGCGCGGGGGATTTCTATTAATAGAGATTGTAGTTTAGGAGATGATGTGCATAGAGAGAATATGTTCTCTGCTCCAGAGATTTCTGTTGATGGATTTCATGAAGGTTCTTCACTTGTTTCCCCAGCTCTCAAGAGTAATTCCAAAAGGGACGTAGCACAAAATAGAAAGTTCTGGTTGATAGGATATATCTTGATTGTAGTAGGATGTGGTATTTATTGGTTTTTTCAATTGCATCGAGAGATAAGTTTTGCTAATGAGAAGCCACTTATCGTTAATGCGATTAAAGATCCTATGAAGGTTATACCTAGTTCGTCTGAGGAAGAAAATGATACTTCTTTCAACCAAGTTCATGAAGTATATGATCGGTTCTCGGGGGAAAAACCATCATCTCCTAAACAGAAAACGCTTTTAAATTTACAAGAAAAACCCATTGATTTTCCGGTACAAAATCAAGAAACAAGTCATTATAAATCTCCTAGTATAATAGAGAATTCTATTCGGGATATTCAGGCTGTTTCGCAGGTATCAGTTGCAGAAAATGAAGATAGATCAAGATCAGAATCTATTATTGTCGAAAAAGAAATACCTCAATTGTCGCAGCAGTCCAGTTTTCTTATGGATAATAAGGAAAATTTTCAAGGAGTAGATTCTCTACAAATAAATTTAAGCAAATTGAAAGGTAACATTCCTGTCCCTCGTTCCTATTCGAATCGAAGTTGATAAGCATTATTTGGCTGATAATTTTTGACATCGTTAATTAAGAGAGATTGACCTATTGCCTCGTCGCGTTTTAGATGATGAGCGCAGGGTTTTCTTTTACAAGGAGGGGGGATAGTTGTAGTATGAAATTAAAAGATACTACGTGTATGATTATTGTCATGAGTATTTGTGTTGCGATATAGTCTATTTGATCTGAATGTCGAATAATTGCTATGAAGCAGTGTTATTATTTTTATAAGTCTTAATTGAATAGGTATCTGTAATAGACAATAGAATACAGTTCTTTGGAAAATAGTATGAGATGTTTTGCTTTGTTGTTATAAAGAAAAATATTTCGTACAAAGGGTGGTTTTCGTTTTTTCGGTATAATTTTTTGATGCAGGGGTTTAACTTTATGGCTTCTCACGATTCTAAGATATTAATTATTGGTTCAGGTCCAGCTGGATATACTGCTGCTATCTATGCTGCACGTGCCATGCTGAAACCAGTAATTATAGCTGGATCAGATTTAGGGGGGCAATTAATGATAACTGAAAGTATAGAAAATTATCCAGGATTTGCGACTTCTATTCGAGGGGATTGGTTGATGGAGCAAATGCGCCAGCAAGCAGAGAATTTTGGGACAAAGATAATCCAGGATTTGGTTGTATCGGTAGATTTAGATCGGCATCCTTTTCTTGTAGAAACTCAATCAGGTGATCTTTGGCATGCTGATGCTGTGGTTATTGCTACAGGTTCTGAAGTCAAATGGCTTCGATTGGAAAGTGAGAAAAAATTTCAAGGTTTTGGTGTATCGGCATGTGCTACTTGTGATGGTTTTTTTTATAAAAACAAGGATGTTATTGTTGTAGGAGGAGGTAATACAGCTGCTGAAGAAGCTCTTCACCTTGCTAAAATCGCTCGTCGCGTGACGATAGTACATCGTCGTTCGTCATTGCGATCGGAAAAAATTCTTCAAGAGAAATTATTTCTGCAGTCGAATATTGATTTTTTATTCGATACCGAAGTCGTTGATGTTATCGGTTCAATTCCAGAGCCTCCACTGTTTCCGTCTGTGTCGGGAGTACGTTTGCATAATAAGAAAGAGGGTAATTTTTTTGAAAGGAATGTTGATGGGATTTTTATTGCTATTGGTTATAAGCCCAATACAAAGATTTTCCGTCATCAATTAAAGATGACTAATACAAATTACATATGGACTATGCCAGATTCGACGGCTACTAGTATCCCTGGTATTTTTGCGGCAGGTGATGTTGCAGATGAACGTTATCGGCAAGCGATTACTGCTGCTGCTATGGGCTGTATGGCGGCATTGGAAGTAGAGCATTACCTTTCTATTCATCAATCTTCTATTACATGAATTTATTATGGCGTGTGTATTTTACAAAAAAACGGTAGATAATGTCTTTTGATTGGGATAAAATTCGGGTCTTTTATGTAGTTGCTAGATCTGGTTCTTTTACTCATGCTGCAGAGCAACTTCATCTTTCCCAATCTTCTATTAGTCGGCAGATAAGTGGGCTTGAAACAGAAGTCGGTATTAAGCTTTTTTATCGTCATGCACGAGGTCTTACACTAACAGAACAGGGAAGTAAGCTCCATCGTGTTACATCTGAGGTTTATCACAAGTTAGAAACTACACAAATTGAATTACAAGAATCATCTGTAAAACCATCTGGGAAATTACGAATTGCAACGACGATAGATTTGGGGCAAAATCTATTACAGGGTAATTTAAAAGAGTTTTTATTGTTGTATCCTGATATTCAAATTCAATTGATTTTGGATAACAAAGACATAGATATTAGTATGGACTATGCTGATTGCGCTATTCGCCTTCGAAAACCGATTCAATCTTCTTCTTTAATACAACGTAAGTTAGTGACAATTCATATGCATGCGTATGCTGCTCCGCATTATCTTAAAAATTGTAGAGAACCGTTGTCTATCCAAGAGCTAGACAAACATAATTTGATTACTTTTGGAGATTTAATTCCCAAGTGTATGGAAGATTTTAATTGGTTGGCAACCGTCGACCGTCCTATTGGCGAGCCGAGAATTTCTTGTTTGCAGGTTAATAGTTACCTTTCTATCATGCAATACTGTGTGTTAGGCTCTGGGATAGCTCTTTTGCCTGATTATATTGTCAAAGATAATCCTAATTTAGTAAGAATAATGGAAGATGTTATCACGCCATCATTCACAGTTTATTTTTGTTATCCTGAGGCATTGAAAAATACGGGAAAGTTAAAAGCTTTTAGAAATTTTATTTTTCTTAAAGCGCGGGATTGGAAATTTTAACATAAAAAAGATATGGTACTTGCAATGAATTAGGTATAATTCGGGGGATTTTTTTATTGCGATTTTTAAATTCTAGTGATAGATGAAAGATACTCTAGGGTCATTTAGAGAGATCGGGTTTTTTTTAATGATATTTTCGTTTTGGCTTGATGTGGTGATCGATTTTTCTTTTGGGTAGTGCTCAGTCTTCCTATAAGTTACTTATTTTAATTTGACAAAATTTTTTGATATCCATGTAATTCTTTTGATCAACACGTTGATTTTGTGGGATTAAAGTATACTTTTAATGTACAATTGGTGATAAAATGATCGAGGGGTAAGGAATATTGAAGGCGTTAGGGATAATTTTAGGTACTATACTCCTAGCAGTATTAGGGAGTATTGCTTACGTATCATTCAGTTCAAAATTTGTTGACGGAAATAGGAGGTTCAATAGCGATGTTCATCTAGTTGCGCAAGACGGCACAGATTTTTCGCTTAGTTCTCTATATATCAAGCCTTCTATTGTTTTTTTTGGATTCACAAACTGTTCTGCAGTTTGTCCTACTACGCTTTCTAGATTAGATCGTTTGTTGAAACAGGTTGATCCAACTGGGACATTATTGAACGCGTATTTTATTACGGTTGATCCCAAAAGAGATACCCCTGAGGTTATGAAAAAGTTTGTCCAGCGATTCTCTGATCGTATTATAGGGATATCAGGGGATCCTATTGATGTTATGCGTGTGGCAAAGAATTTTCGCATCTATGTCAATAATGTTTTAGCAGAAAAATCAGGTGTAGAAGAAAAATATTTTGTTGATCACACAACAGCCCTTTTGTTGTTTGATACTGCTGGAAGCATTGTGGGTGTTATTCCTTATAAAGACGATTCAGATTCTGCTATTGAAAAAATAAATCGATTAATTACCTATGGAAATGTAGTCAAATAATAGAGAGTAGGAATAAGTCAGGTACTCGATAATTATTTCATCACAAGGAAATGGTAACAAATTATATTTGAGATTATTTTGAACCAGTGAAATTGCCATTGTTTGTCTTGTAAGTGCTTTCTTCTCTGAGAATGAGTAGATTGAGGATAGCTTTTTTTTAAACAAGAAAATAGAGACAGGATATCGTAATAAGATACCTATGGATAGCATTTTATTTCTGGAAACCACAATTTTATTTTGAAATATTTTTATCATTCTATGGGCTATCAAATAGGTAAAAGGAATAGCGTGTTTTTTTGATTTATTTGTATATAAATTATAATTTAAATCTTTTAGTATCGACTGTGGTTATATGATAGTTTGTATGTGGTTTTTATTTGTATGGAGATAGTTATTTGTTTTTATCATTGCACCTTTAAGTTTTTTAAGCAATATCGCCTTATGTATGTTTTCTCATAAAGTTTTCTGCATGTTCAGAAGATAGTATAGTTTGATGCATAAGAGGCTCTCATTACATTTAATTAAGAAGTAGGTACATTGTATGGATTCTATTAAGGGTATAAAGTTGTCCGTGCTTTTATTTTGGGAAAAATTAAAATTCGAGGGAAAATGGATAGTTAGTCATATTTTTTCAGTGTGTTTTTGATATGAATAATATATCGAAAAAAGATTTTCCGATTGCTTTTCCTGTTCTCTTGGCAGATATAGGAGGAACGAATGTTCGTTTTGCGATATTGCGCAGTATGGAATCTGAGCCTGAATTTTGTTGTACAGTACAGACCTCTGATTATGAGAATTTGGAGCATGCAATACAGGAGGTAATTTACCGTAAAATTTCCATACGATTACGTTCTGCTTTTCTAGCTATTGCGACTCCGATTGGTGATCAAAAAAGTTTTACGCTGACAAATTACCATTGGGTTATTGATCCAGAAGAATTAATCTCACGTATGCAGTTTGAAGATGTGTTGTTGATTAATGATTTTGAAGCACAGGCACTCGCTATTTGTTCTTTGTCTTGTTCCAATTATGTTTCTATTGGTCAGTTTGTAGAAGATAATCGCTCTCTTTTTTCGTCTCGAGTAATCGTTGGACCTGGAACAGGATTGGGGATTTCGAGTGTAATAAGGGCAAAAGATTCGTGGATTCCAATTTCTTGTGAAGGAGGTCACATGGATATAGGTCCCAGTACACAACGTGATTATGAAATTTTTCCCCATTTGACAGAGCGTGCTGAAGGACGATTATCTGCTGAAAATTTGCTCTCTGGTAAAGGTCTTGTCAATATTTATAAAGCACTCTGTATTGCCGATGGTTTTGAAAGTAATAAAGTATTATCTTCAAAGGATATTGTCTCTAAGAGTGAAGATCCTATCGCTTTGAAGGCAATTAATCTTTTTTGTGAGTATCTTGGAAGGGTTGCAGGTGATCTTGCTTTGATTTTTATGGCGAGAGGTGGGGTGTATATTTCCGGTGGTATCCCTTATAAAATCATAGATTTATTGCGTAATTCCAGTTTTCGAGAATCTTTCGAAAACAAATCGCCACATAAGGAACTTATGCGTCAAATACCTACATATGTTATAACCAATCCTTATATTGCAATTGCAGGTATGGTTTCTTACATCAAGATGACAGATTGCTTCAATCTTTTCATTAGTGAAGGAATTAAACGTCGTTGGTTCAAAGATTGATTAATCGATGATAGGCAATCAATAGAATCGTAATCTTGTTTAGGGGGCAAATATGCATCAATCGCCAATGAGAATTAGTGTTTTGGGTGGAGGGCGTATGGGTCAAGCCTTAATTAAAGAGATCCATAATAATCCTTCTATCACATTGCATTCTATTATAGTACGATCTGGTTCTCCTTTAATAGGGCAAGATGTGGGCAATTTCGTGGGCATATCCCCTATGGGTATAAAATTTTCTGATAACTTAGCTATGGCGATTCAATCTGTAGATGGGATCATTGATTTTTCTTCTCCTGCATTGACGTTGCAGTCTTTAAATATTTCTGCTCAACACAATATTGTACATATTATAGGGACTACGGGCTTTTCTGTTAAAGAAAACGAAGTGATTTCTTCTTTTGCAAGGAATGCTCCGATTGTCAAATCGAGCAATATGAGTTTAGGCATAAATTTTTTGGGTTTTTTAGTTGAGACTGCCGCAGAATATCTTCTTCCAGCAAAGGATTGGGATTTTGAGATCTTAGAAATGCATCATAGACGTAAATTAGATTCTCCTTCAGGAACGGCGTTGTTACTAGGGGAAGCAATAGCAAATGGTCGTAAGGTAAACCTCACCGATCATATGGTTTTAAACCGTCATATACAACAATGTGCTCGTACAGAAGGATCTATTGGTATTGCTTCATTACGTGCTGGATCTATCGTTGGAGAGCATTCTGTTGTTATAGCAGGTGAGGGTGAGTCTATAACTTTATCCCATAGTGCATACGATCGTCGTATTTTCGCACGGGGATCTTTGACTGCGGCATTGTGGGCAAAATCTCAAATTCCTGGACTATATTCGATGCGCGATGTTTTAGGTATTGGATTGGATAAGGAAAAAATAAATGAATAGAAGGCTTGTTTTGGTGCGTCATGGTCAAAGTGAGTGGAATATAAAAAATCTCTTCACTGGACTTCGTAATCCTCCGTTGACTTCTATCGGAATGAGTGAGGCAAATGAGATTGGTAAGTTATTAGCTAAACAGGGCATGGTCTTTGATGCAGCGTTTAGTTCTTCTTTAAAACGTGCTCAGGACACTTGTCAGATAATCTTGCAAGAAATTAATCAGCAACATATTACGCCTATTTATGATGATGCGCTTAATGAGCGCGATTATGGACATATTGCTGGTATGAACAAAGATGATGTTTGTAACAAATGGGGAGCTGAGCAAGTACATCTATGGCGTCGTTCTTACAGTGTAGCCCCGCCAGGAGGAGAAAGCCTTAGAGACACAGTCGCTCGTGTTTTAGCATATTATGTGCAGTTTATATTACCTCTTATTCTTCAGAACAAGTCAATTCTTGTAGTCGCTCATGGAAATTCTTTGCGTTCTTTGATCATGGTTTTAGAAAAAATAACAGTAGATGATATTCCTAAAGTGACGATAGGGACGGGAGAAGCGTTTGTTTACCAGTTAGGTGCAGATGCTAGTATTGTTTCAAAAAACATTATGCGAGGTCAATCTCCTGCTGAAAAATAGAGGATATTTCTATTTTATTTTGAGTGAATTAGAGATATGAGAGAAGTGCCTTAATTTTCTTCTTGCCAGTTATTCGAGACTTTTATATTCACTTTTAATGGGACTCTCAGATTTATTTTAGGAAGACATGCTTTTTCCATTGAGTGAACAATGATTTGAGAGGCTGTCGTGATTTCTTCTTCTGGAACTTCAAAAACAAGCTCGTCGTGAATTTGCAATAACATTTTGGTTGCAAGTTTATGATCTTCGAGAGATTTATGTACTGAAATCATGGCTCTACGTGTAATATCGGCGGCAGATCCTTGAATTGGAGCGTTAATCGCTGCTCGTTCGTTGATGTTGCGAATTGAGGACTTAGGGGAATTTATTTCATCATAATGTATACGACGTCCAAAGATAGTTTCTACATATCCATTTTGCCGAACAAAATTTTTTGTCTTTTCGATATATTCATGTATTCCTGGAAAACGATGGAAATAGCGTTTAATGTAATCGGCAGCTTCAGAACGTGGAATCCTAAGCTGAGTGGCAAGTCTAAAAGGTGAAATGCCATAAATGATACTAAAATTGATAGTTTTTGCATGGCGCCGCATCTGTGGAGACACTTTTTCTATGTTTACACCAAAAATTTCTGCTGCTACCATCCTATGGATATCCAATGAATTTTCAAATACTTGATATAAAGGAGTTATTTTTGCTATATGTGCTAGAATGCGCAATTCAATTTGGCTGTAATCTGCAGAAATAAGTTTTTTAGTAGGAGGGGAAATAAATGCTCTGCGAATTTTTTGTCCTAAATCAGTTTTTATAGGGATATTTTGAAGATTAGGTTCTAGGGAAGCAAGGCGTCCAGTCATTGTGGAGGCTAAGGAATAAAAAGTGTGAACACGCTGTGTCCTTTTATTAATGTGGTTTGGAAGAGAATCAGCGTATGTGGATTTTATCTTTGAAAGTTGACGCCATTCCAAGATATTTTTTATGATCGGATTGTCACCACAGTTTATCTGTTCAAGGTCTTGAGCTGTAGTTTTCCATTGTCCTGTTTTTGTTTTTGCTCCACTTGGGAATTTTAGTTTTGTAAATAAAATATCTCCTAATTGCTTAGGAGAGCTGAGATTGAATTTTTCTCCGGAAAGATCATATATGTTTTCTTCTAGAGACAAGAGATTTTTCGATATTTCGGCTGAGACCTGCTTAAGCAGGTCCTGATCTATTTGAATGCCTGTTATTTCCATTTGTGATACAACATCAATCATTGGTTTATCCAATCGCTCATATACATGGAGCAATTTTTCGACAATTAATTTTGGTCTAAGAAGTAACCATAATTGTAAGATAACGTTACTATTCTCTATAGCGTGTTCTTGGACTTGCGAATCAGATATTTTGTCAATGGGTATAGAGGATTTTCTTGATTTCAATATCTCTTTACGTGTATAAGATAGCCATTTTTGAGCAATGCTTGCTATATCATGAGAAGAGCGTCCAGAATCCAAAACATAGGACATGAGCATAATATCTTCGAAACCACGCATGCTTATTCCATAACGATGGAGCACTAATTTATCATATTTGATGTTATGGCCTATTTTCAGAAAGTGTTCATTTTCGAAAAATTTTTTTAAGTATGATAGAATTTCTTTGGTTAAAGTATTTTTTCCTGTGGAATCCTGCGAGGTATGTACTGAAAGATCAATGAAGATAGTTTCTACTTTGAAAGATGTATCATCTTTTTGATCGAGAGTGCTGATTGCAATAGCGATGGGCTTGGAATGGAAAGCATCCATTGTATCTGTGATGATTTTAAAAGAAGCGCTGCCAATTGTTTCCAGTTTTTGAACCCATTGTTGTATATCTTTAGTATTGACGATCTTGGTATAAGAATCATTGTTTATGGGATATTGGCTTAGTTTTTGCAAACGTTCTAAGAATAATTTTTGAGGGGTCTGTTCTGAATTTATTTTACTGGTTTGATCTGAAAGGCTACTGAATTGGCTTGTTTTTATAGTTGTATCTCTGTCTATTTCTGTTTCTATCGCAATACCTTTATTTTCAGTAGTATTTATATCTAAAACGACAGGTTCAATGTTCGCTGCATCGCAGTCGTAAGTCGTAGCAACACGGTTAATAAGTTTTGTAAACTCAAGTGCTTTAAGAAAGGAAATAAGACGCGGACCATTGCAATCTTCTAATATAAGATGCTCTAGTGGAATAGTGATAGGTACATCGGTGCGTAGCATTACGAGTTTGCGGGAAAGACGAGCTGTTTCAGCGTATTCTAAAATGTTTTCGCGCCTTTTTTTTTGTTTTATTCTACTGGCATTGATAAGAATATTTTCAAGGTTTCCATATTCTTGTAGAAGTAATGCTGCGGTTTTATAGCCTATACCCGGGATACCTGGGATATTATCAATTGAATCTCCCGTTAATGCTTGTAAGCATACCATTTTTTCTGGAGGGATGCCCCACTTTTTAATGACATGTTCAATGTCTATTTTTTCTTCTTTAACAGTATCGTATAGACAAGTAGTAGGGCTGACTAGTTGCATTAAATCTTTATCTGTAGAGATAATGGTAACGGCAAATCCTTCTTTTTCAGCAATATATGTATAGGTTGCAATAATATCATCTGCTTCAAACCCTTGGATTTCAATGGCAGGTATTCCAAATGCTTGTGTCGCAAGACGTACAAGCGGCAATTGTGGAAGCAACATTTCGGGAATCTTAGGGCGATTAGCTTTATAATCAGGATAAATTTCATTACGAAAAGTTACAGCAGGATAATCAAAGATGACAGCAAAGTGTGATGCTATACTTTCTTTGCGAGAATTCTGCAATAATTTCCATAGCATATTGCAGAAACCAGCAATAGCATTAACAGGTAGCCCATCGTGTTTACGAGAAAGTAAAGGGGTTGCGTAAAAGGCTCTGTATATGAAACTAGATCCATCAACGAGAAAAAGATGATTCTCTTTTTGCATAAAGTATTTGACTCTTAGAATTGTTATAATGCCAGACGCACATCGATTATCACAGAGAGCGACTTTGGAAAAAATTAGCACTAAAGATCCGAAATATCTACATTCGCATTAATAGTTTTTGTATATGTATCCGTCAATAGTTTTAATTATACTTTTACAATGTAATAGTTGTAAGATGGAATTATCTCTTAATAATCCAATGGATGTAAAACGATTGGTAGGGATTTTTTTGTGATATTGATTGTGGAAAAACCTCATGTGCAGAATCTTTAGAAAATCCAAATATTCTTATGAAGAGGAGATTAAGATCAAATTATTTCACTAGTTTTGTTTCCTGTTAATGATGAAATTGAGAAGATAACTGTAAAGCTATAAAAAGATCAGGGGGGTTGAAAGATCTTAGATAGGCTAAAATATGAAGAGTCAATTATTGTCTACTCTATTTCAATATAGATAAATATACTATATCAGAGTACTATAGGGTGATTTTTCACATGTTTTGCTATTTTTTCTTGTTTTTTTGGTATCGTTTACAGATAGCTTCTATGGAGTATTGTAATGTTTCGAGGGTCTATACCTGCTTTGATTACGCCTTTTACAAAGGGTAATTTAATTGATGAAGATGCTTTTGTAGAGCATATTGAATGGCAAATAACTGAGGGATCTGGAGGTCTTGTCCCTGCTGGTACGACAGGAGAATCTTCGACGTTATCGCATGAAGAACATTGTCGAATCATCGAATTATGTGTTAAAACAGTTGCGAGTCGTGTGCCTGTGATGGCGGGGATTGGTTCTAATAATACAAGAGAATCGGTTGAATTGGCTCAATATGCTCACAGTATCGGCGCTGATGCTTTATTGGTTGTTATTCCTTATTATAATAAACCTAATAGAAGGGGACTCTTAGCTCATTTTGGAGAGATAGCGACTACGGTAAGTTCGCCAATTTATATCTATAATAATCCAAGTCGTACGGTTATTGAAATGGATGTGGATACGATGGCGGAATTGGCAGCAACCTATCCTAATATAGTAGGGGTAAAAGATGCTACAGGAAAGATTGAGTTAGTATCAGAACAGCGTCTTTCTTGTGGTTTTGATTTTATTCAGTTGTCAGGAGAAGATTCATCGGCCTTGGGATTTAATGCTCATGGAGGTGTTGGATGTATTTCCGTGACAGCTAATGTTGTGCCAAGGATTTGTGCTGAATTCCAACAAGCAATGATTCGAGGGGATTATCGTCAAGCACTTTTATATCAAGATAAACTCATGCCTCTACATCAAGCACTGTTTATGGAGCCTGCTGTATGTTGTGTGAAATATGCTTTGTCTCGTTTGGGAAGGAATGTATCTTTAGCGGTGCGGTCACCGATGGTATCAACTCTTGAGAAGGATACTATGATCGCTATCGATCAAGCGCTTGAGCGGCTAGGATAGTGTATTGAGTAGTTCTATGTCAGTCCGTGTTATCACAAAAGTAGGTCTTGACGATATGATGTTGGGGAGAGAATGTGAGTTTGAAATCTCGTGGCAATCCGCCTAAAAAGGTGGTATCTGACAATAGAAAAGCTCGATACAATTATCATATTGTTCGCTCATTTGAGGCTGGTATCGTGTTAACGGGAACCGAAGTGAAGTCGTTGCGGGTATCAAAAGTTAATATCTCCGATTCTTATGCTACTTTTGAAAATGATGAAATTTGGTTAACAAATTCTTATATCCCAGAATATCTTCAAGCCAATCGTTTTAATCATTATCCGCGTAGAAATCGTAAACTATTGCTGTCTAAAAGAGAAATACATCGTTTGTATGCGGCTGTACGTCGCGATGGTATGACTCTTGTTCCTATGAAAATTTATTTTAATGCAAAAGGACTTGCAAAAATTGATCTTGCCCTTGCTCAAGGTAAGAAGAATTATGATAAGCGTGAAACTGAGAAGAAACGCGACTGGGATCGTCAAAAACACCGAATTCTTAGAGAGCACAACTGATCTTCCTATTGTATGAGAAAAGTATGATCCATACAAGAATAAGGTTTTTTTCAAACAACAAACCGTAGCATGAATGATAGGGAATAAATTCTTCTTCCGAAGCTTTATAAATTTCCAATTTTCATCATTTATGCCCTTTAAATTAGGAGGGTAACGACAGGGTTACTACGTATATTGATGAACATTTTCTTAGCGCATTTGTATACTATTTTTAGTACAAGTGGATTTCTAACATTTACGATTTCTGTATGATGCACTGACGAATGCATATTGGTGAGCGCGCTGGGGTTCGAACCCAGGACCTACCGGTTAAAAGCCGACCGCTCTACCGACTGAGCTACGCGCTCTCAGAGATCTTCCACAGAAGTGCTCGTCTACCAATCGTATGCGAATCTATGCGAATGGTCAACTTAAAAATGGTTTCTGTATACATTTTTATTTGTTGATTAGGTTATTTATTTGATGATGTTGCGAATGTTTATGTTGCAAATAATTTTTTCGAAAGAGTTTTTCATAATACCATTGCTACAATTTTTAGATGAAATATTAGATGTGAAAAACAATTTTGGTGGCTTTTAAGGTGGTGTCAACACATTGATGTTTTTATTTTTAAGAATATCAAACCTATTTTTTATGTTGAGATATGAGGGGTATCACCTTTGGTAAATATGAATTCACTATCCAATTACGCAATTTTTTGATTGCTGGAGGAGGAAAAACATTGTGCGGATCATTGGAGTGCATTGTGGGCGGCAAGCTCATTAAAGATATATCGTAAAATTCTTCGTTTTGTAATCTAGTCGTGAGCTTATATGTTTGAGTAAGATCTTCAATCTTTGAAGAGACATTTCCTCCTCCAATAAGGCAAAAAGGTATGAATCTAGATAATGGATTGAAAGATCCTCGGGAGCTTATATCGGTGGCCATTGACATAAATTCTAACCATACTGATATCGGTATGTGGTTAGAGTCTAATATATAATTTTGGGAATTCTTCTTTACGGAATGATCTTTTAGAAAATTTTTCCAATTTTGATTGTTTCGATTCCACAGATCAGTGGTGAGATGACGCATAAGTCTGCTTGGAGTATCTGATCCCTTGAAAAACTTTTCTATTTTTAAAAGCAGTGTCATCAGCATACAACTGTACTTTTCAAAACACAGATCAAGATTCCATAGGGCAATGCCAGAAAATTTTTGTGGATACTTAAGCAACGTTGATAAAGCGATAATTGTGCCGAGTGAATATCCGAAGAGGAGAACGGATGTGTTGCCGTGCTTTTCTGAAATCAATGTGCGTAATTTCATTACATCGCATACAATTGTTGTATCACTAGTGTTTTTAGGATAATCTCGGAGATAATCAGAGGTTGTTTTTATGGTATTACGATAGCTATATATGTACACGGCTACATTTTCTTCTGCAAAATACTCACGGAAATCATTGTAGTCTTCAATGTTCTCTTCTATGCTCTGGCATGCCAGTATGATAGCACGAGGGGTTTTGTGTGTTTGATTATATGAGTGAACAGATTTATGTATTGTTTCATCTTCGGTTAGAAATGTCTTTTGTGACATGTAATTTTGATCCTATTCTTCATTAAATGCCAAGAGATATTATTTCTAGTGCTGGCAGACAACTGATTCCAGTTAATTGGTTGCTCGGTTGTTGATCTAGTAGCATAATTGGACTAAAACTCAATTAAAAAGTAAAGGTATTTTTATATGGCGCGTAAGTTTATCTATCACATGGCAGGCCTTAGTAAGGTTTTTGGAAGCAAGAAGGTTTTAGACGATATTAATCTTTCTTTTTATCCGGATGCGAAAATAGGAATTCTTGGACCTAATGGTGCTGGGAAGTCGACTATCTTACGGATTATGGCTGGTATTGATAAGGAATATAATGGAGAAGCTTGGTTGGCAACTGGTTTTACGGTTGGTTATTTGCCACAGGAGCCACAATTAGACCTTTCTAAAACAGTGAAAGAAAATATTATAGAAGGAGTCGCACATAAACAGGCTATCTTGGATCGTTATAATGAACTGATGATGAATTATTCTGAAAAGACAGAAGAAGAAATTGCTAAGTTACAAGATATTATTGATAGCAAAGGATTGTGGGATCTTGAGACTGAAGTACAGGTGGCTATAGAATCTCTGCATTGTCCAGCTGATGGTTTAAATATTACTTCTCTTTCTGGGGGAGAAAAGAGGCGTGTTGCGCTTTGTAAGTTATTGCTTTCTTCCCCAGATCTTTTATTGCTTGATGAACCAACTAATCATCTTGATGCGGAAACTATTGCGTGGATGGAAAAATATTTGCGGGAATATTCTGGTGCTGTTTTGATGGTTACGCATGATCGGTATTTCTTAGATAATGTGACGAATTGGATTTTAGAAGTTGACCGTGGAAAAGGAATTCCTTATCAGGGAAATTACTCCGCATATTTGCAAATGAAAGCCAAGCGTATGGCACAGGAAAATCGTGAAGAAATCTCTCGTCAAAAAGCAATAGAGCGCGAGCGAGACTGGATTGTCTCCTCTCCTAAAGCACGGCAGTCTAAATCAAAAGCTCGGATTCGTTCTTATGAAGAGTTGGTGGAATCTGCCGCGCATCGTCATCCTGGTAACGCTCAAATTATTATTCCTGTTGGAAAGCGTTTGGGTCATGTGGTGATTGAAGCTAAAGGCATTTCAAAGTCTTATAATGATCGCCTATTAATTGACAATCTTTCTTTCAAGTTACCTCCTGGGGGAATCGTGGGTGTGATTGGGCCTAATGGAGCTGGGAAAACGACTTTGTTCCGTATGCTAACGGGAGATGAAAGTCCTGATTCTGGTACGATTCATGTCGGGGAAACAGTATGTTTGAGTTATGTTGATCAGAGCAGAGATTCTTTAGAGGCAGAGAAAACAGTTTGGGAAGATATTTCAGGGGGGGATGATATCGTCAAACTTAACGGACATGAGATAAATTCGCGCGCTTATTGTAGTGCTTTTAATTTCAAGGGAGGAGATCAACAGCAGAGGATAGGTTCTCTTTCTGGAGGGCAAAGAGGGCGCGTTCATTTGGCAAAAATTCTCAAAAGTGGTGGCAATGTCATCTTGCTTGATGAGCCTACGAATGATTTGGATACAGAAACATTATCTGCCCTTGAAGATGCGCTAGAAAATTTTGCAGGATGTGCTGTCATTATTAGCCATGATCGTATGTTTTTAGATCGTCTAGCAACGCATATTTTGGCTTTTGAAGGGAATGGCCACGTTGAATGGTTTGAGGGTAATTTTGAAGAGTATGAAAAAGATAAACTATCTCGTTCTAGTAGAGTTTTATCTGGGGCATAAGTAAGTACTAACTTTTGGGATTATAGTCTTCTATTGTTTTGTAAGGTGTTGTCTGGTTTTTCCTTTTAAAACATGAGTACTAAAGGCAACAGGTTTTTAGGAGTTCGTCGGGGTTATTTTTGATGGTAGAGCTCGTGTTTTATCCTAGGGTGGCAAGTTATTTATCATCATTTCGAGAATTTTTCACTAGGGGGTCGCGATTGTTTTTTGAAAACGCTTAAGGTTTTAATCAATGAAATTACTTATGTGTTTAGGTAAATTTTGGGAGAATAGTGTGATGATTTCTAAAGGAAATATTCCTTTAAAATGCGGTATTTACTTGCGTTTTTTCACATTACCATGATGATCAAATCAATTAATAGACTAAATCATAGCTTAATAAAGTGATATAGTTATTGTAACAAACTTTGCTTCCGTTATAATGATTGCTCAAAAGTGGATACGATGAATTTTGGTTGCTATCATTGAAGAATTGTTGTTTTTCTACTTTGTGTTAACCTTCTCATAGGGATTTATGTGAAAGGTTGGGTCGAAGTTGTGGTGATATCCCAAAGGGTCGATTCATGAAGATTGATCGATGTTGAGGAGATATATTTTTGAGTGCATATGAACTGTCGACAAGGAGTCTTTGAAGAATGAGTTTTGAGGGATGTGCAAAAAAGGATTCCGAGGATGTTTTTCTAGGTCTTGTTCCAATGGTGGTGGAGCAAACTAATCGGGGAGAACGTTCTTATGATATTTATTCCCGTTTGCTTAAAGAGCGTATTGTTTTTGTCACTGGTCAGATTGAAGATCATATGGCTACGCTTATATGTGCCCAGCTTTTGTTTCTTGAAGCAGAAAATCCGCAAAAAGAAATATCTTTATATATTAATTCTCCAGGAGGGGTGGTAACCGCTGGAATGGCGATTTATGATACTATGCAGTTCATCAAGCCTCCCATTTCGACTTTTTGTATGGGGCAGGCAGCTTCTATGGGTTCCTTGCTTTTGTCTGCAGGGGAAAAAGGGATGCGCTTTGCATTGCCTAATGCACGTATCCTGCTGCATCAACCATCTGGGGGATTTTCTGGTCAAGCTTCTGATATTGAACGCCATGCTCAAGACATTGTTAAAATCAAGCGTCGTTTAAATGAGATATATGTTAAAAATTGTGGTAAGACATATGAAGAGGTTGAAAAGACATTAGATCGTGATCACATCATGTCAGCTTCGGAGGCATGTGATTGGGGTGTTGTTGATAAGGTGTTGATGTCTCGAATTGATATTGAAGAAAAGAGCAAATAGATACTCTGAGTTCTTTATCTTTTGTAGAAATAGTGGAGAGATTTGATAGGCCAGTGTGGCGTAATCTGCGTTAATTATCTTTTATATGCGTTGCTGATATCCACCAGTGGATATTTTAAAATTGTGTATAAATACGAGAGCACAGGTGTTTTGGTTAAGAAAGATGTATTTTATGGTAACAGAAAGTCGTAGTGTTCGTATAACTGAAAAATTATTGATATCTTCTAGTCTATTTGAAATACTTTTTAGTAGCTTGCTAATTAAAGGGGGATTCTATGAGTAAAGCCAGTAATAATGGTAGTGTCTCAAAGAACGCACTTTATTGTTCCTTTTGCGGTAAGAGTCAGCACGAAGTACGCAAATTAATTGCAGGTCCTACTGTATTCATATGTGATGAATGCGTTGAATTGTGCATGGATATTATTCGTGAAGAGAACAAGTCTTCTATTACCAAGTCACATGAAGGTATTCCAAATCCACAAGAGATACTTCGGGTTCTTGATGAGTATGTCATTGGACAAGGGCAAGCAAAAAAGGTTTTGGCAGTTGCTGTCCATAATCACTATAAAAGATTGGCGCATTCTTCCAAGAGTAGTAATGTCGAGCTTGCCAAATCTAATATCCTTTTGGTTGGTCCTACGGGATGTGGTAAGACTTATCTGGCTCAAACGCTGGCGCGTATCATTGATGTTCCTTTCACAATGGCTGATGCGACAACGTTGACAGAAGCTGGTTATGTTGGTGAAGACGTTGAAAATATTATTCTCAAGTTATTGCAAGCTGCAGATTATAATGTAGAGCGTGCTCAGCGTGGTATAGTTTATATTGATGAAGTGGATAAAATATCTCGGAAATCGGATAATCCTTCTATTACGCGGGATGTTTCTGGAGAAGGAGTTCAGCAAGCTCTTTTGAAGATTATGGAAGGAACTATTGCTTCTGTTCCGCCGCAAGGAGGCAGGAAACATCCTCAACAGGAATTCTTGCAAGTAGATACGACAAATATTTTGTTCATTTGTGGCGGAGCATTTGCAGGATTGGATCGGATAATATCTGCGCGAGGAGAAAAAGCATCAATAGGTTTTTCTGCTGTCGTCAAGGATTCAGATAATCGTCCTGTTGGTGAAGTATTGCGTAATCTTGAGTCGGAAGATTTAGTGAAGTTTGGGTTGATTCCAGAATTTATAGGGCGTCTTCCAGTGCTGGCAACCCTTGAAGATCTTGATGAGAATTCTCTGATTAGGATTCTATCTGAACCTAAAAATGCTTTAATAAAACAGTATCAGTGTCTTTTTGATATGGAGGATGTAGAGCTTGTCTTTCATGAGGATGCTTTGAGAGAAATCGCTAGATGTGCGATCGCTCATAAGACGGGAGCTCGAGGTTTACGTTCTATATTAGAAAAAATACTCCTTGATACTATGTTCGAATTACCTATGTTAAAGGGAGTCAGCAGTGTGATTATCTCTGATGATGTTGTCAAAGGTAAAGCGTGTCCCCTTAATGTGTATACCGATAGAAGAGATGAAAAGGCTAATGTTTCTGCCTAAGTATTTATCATTGAAATGTTAAAAGGATTGAGAAATTTTTTAAGGAGATGAAAAAGTTAGATTATGGTGTACATGTGATTTAGTAATAGGATGATGTACTGATTTCTAACGATAGCAGGTCTGGAGGATATTTTTCTTAGTGACTCTTCTGTACTCTTTTTTATTCGTTAGATATATTTGGTGTGATCAAAGGTTAGGGTTACGTTTATAAATCTCTAATCATGGTATTATTAATTGTTTATTTCGGTGGGTGGTTTTGAATCAAAGCGATGAAAAAAGGGAATATGTTACGTGTGAAGACGAAAGTAAAGATCGTTGTGGCGCTGATGGTATAATCTATCCACTTCTGCCATTGCGTGATATTGTAGTTTTCCCTTATATGATTGTTCCACTATTTGTGGGGAGAGAGAAATCCGTTCGTGCCCTTGATGAAGCGATGAATTCTCATAAGAAAATTATTCTTGTTACTCAGATGAATTCAAATGATGAAAATCCAATTGCTTCTTCTGTTTATAGAATTGGTACTATAGTGGATATAGTGCAAATTCTCAGGTTACCCGATGGTACTGTAAAAATTTTGGTAGAAGGAAGCGTTCGAGCGCGTATTGTTGAATATATAGAGCGTGAAGATTTTCTAGAAGCTATTACTCAGGTATTGCCAGATCCTACTGAAGATCCAGTTGAACTTGAGGCACTTAGCCGTTCTGTTATCGCCGAATTTAGTAATTACATAAAATTGAACAAAAAGATATCTCCCGAAGTGATAGGGATAACGTCCCAAATTGAAGGTTTTTCAAAACTAGCTGACGTTATTGCTGCTAATTTGTCAATTAAAGTAGCTGAAAGACAAAAAATATTGGAAGCTGTTTCTGTTAAAGAGCGTCTTGAGATGTTGCTTGTCTTCATGGAGAGTGAGATATCTGTTTTACAAGTTGAGAAGCGTATACGTTCTCGTGTTAAACGTCAGATGGAAAAAACTCAGCGTGAGTACTACTTGCATGAGCAAATGAAGGCAATTCAAAAAGAACTTGATAATGGTGAAGAAGGTCGCGATGAAATAAGCGACTTTGAAGCCCGTATTTCTAAAATAAGACTTTCAAAAGAAGCGCGTGAAAAAGCTTTATCTGAATTGCAGAAACTACGACAGATGAATCCTCTCTCTGCTGAGTCCTCCGTTGTACGTAATTATTTAGATTGGCTTTTAGGTGTTCCGTGGGACAAAAAATCAAAGACTAAAAAGAATCTTGATTTTGCTATTCGTATTCTTGATCAGGATCATTTTGGACTTGAAAAAGTTAAAGAGCGCATTATTGAGTATTTAGCAGTGCAAATGCGTGTTATTAAAAATAAAGGATTGATTCTTTGTTTTGTAGGGCCTCCAGGCGTCGGGAAAACGTCATTAGCTCAATCTATTGCAAAAGCTACAGGACGTCAGTATGTACGGATGTCTCTTGGTGGTGTTTATGATGAAGCAGATATTAGGGGACATCGTAGGACTTACATAGGTTCGATGCCGGGGAGGATTATACAGTCACTTAAAAGAGCAAAAAGAAGTAATCCTTTGCTATTGCTTGATGAGATAGATAAGATGGGATCTGATCTTAGAGGGGATCCATCTGCAGCATTATTAGAAGTGTTGGATCCTGCTCAAAACTCTTCATTTGTTGATCACTACTTAGAAGTTGAATATGATTTATCCGATGTTATGTTTATCATGACGGCTAATACGCTAAATATTCCTCTTCCTTTGATGGATCGTATGGAAATTATCCGTATTGCTGGTTATACCGAAGAAGAAAAATTACAAATAGCTAAAAATCATCTTGTTAAAAAAGTTTTGACTGAACATGCGCTGAAACAGGAAGAGTGTTGTATTAGCGATGGCGTGTTATTAGATATAATTCGCCTGTTTACACATGAAGCGGGGGTTCGTAGTTTTGAGCGCGCATTGATGAAGATAGCGCGTAAAGCAGTAACAAAAATTGTAAAAAATTCTGATACAACCGTTTCTATTAATGAAAATAATTTACAGGATTATCTGGGTGTTCCTCGTTATAAGTATGGTAAAATAGAAGGAGAGGATCAGGTTGGTATTGTTACAGGATTAGCTTGGACTGAGGTAGGGGGTGAGATACTGACGGTAGAAGGAGTCATCATGCCTGGCAAAGGAGAAATTACGATTACAGGTAATCTTAAGGAAATCATGAAAGAATCTATTTTAGCAGCGTCTTCTTATGTAAGATCAAAGGCTACAACTTTTGGCATTATTCCTTCTGCATTTAATGAGATTAATATACACGTTCATGTCCCAGAAGGTGCTACTCCCAAAGATGGCCCGTCCGCTGGTATTGCTATGGCGACTGCGATAGTCTCTATTATGACTTGTATCCCCGTTTATAAGAATGTTGCTATGACGGGTGAATTAACGCTTCGTGGGAGGGTATTGCCTATAGGGGGATTAAAAGAAAAACTTCTTGCCGCCCTGAGAGCAGGTGTGACAAAAGTCCTTATTCCTGAAGAGAATATCAAAGATCTGATGGATATTCCTGAAAACGTTAAAAATGGATTGGAAATTATACCCGTTTCTTTTATGGGAGAAGTTCTAAAACATGCATTATTGAGGATGCCAGATCCTCTTGAAAGTGAAGGTAACAAATCAATTCCTTTATCTGTAGAGGGTATTGTTGTTGGTAAAGATGGCAGATCAGTAGCTCATTAAAATCGATATGGGATTTACGTTAATTATTTCAATTCCTTTATAACGGGTGTGAAATATTATAGGGATATTAGGAATTGATTTGCATTTTTATAGGAAAGATATTTCTGGATGTTTCAAGGCATTTTCGAGTAGCTTGGCGTATTGGACATGTGTTATTTCTATAGCTCCGAATTGTCGTAAGTGATTAGTTATAAACTGTATGTCCAAAAGTAGGAATTGGCGTTTCTTGAGGTGTTTAACTAGATGGGTAAGACAAATTTTTGATGCATTTTCCATATGAGAAAACATGCTTTCTCCAAAAAATACCGCTCCGAGCGATACTCCATATAGTCCTCCTACTAATACATCTTTTTTCCATGCTTCTATTGTATGAGCATATCCCATATAAAAAAGATCAATATATGCTTTTTGGATTGTCATATTAATCCAAGTTGTTGGACGCTTCTGTGTTTTCTGAGCACAAGCAGAGATTACGCTTTCAAATGCTGTGTTAATACGGATATCGTATAGTTCACGACGGATATATTTTTTTAATCTTTTTGGAGTATGAAATGTTTCGAGGGGAATTATACCTCTTCTTAAAGGTTTGATCCATGAAATGTCTTGGCTGTTAGCTGAATCCGCCATTGGAAATAATCCCAAAGAATATGCTTTTATTATACTGTCTGGATCTATATTCACAATGTTGCTACTTCAGCGGGTGAGATATTTGGGATTGTTATTTTAGATATTTATTTTCTAACCAATGAATATCATAGTTTCCTTCTATGATGTCCTCATTTTTTATGAGTTTCTGGAACAATGGTATGGTTGTTTTAATTCCATCTATGATAATCTCGTTCAATGCACGATTTAGACGCATCATGCATTCTTTGCGGTTTTTCCCATGTACGATTAATTTAGCAATAAGGCTATCATAGTAAGAAGGGACTGTATACCCTTGATAAGACGCAGAATCCATTCTTATTCCTAAGCCACCAGGAGCATGGAAATAAGTAATTTCTCCTGGATTAGGGATAAAATTTTCAGGATCTTCGGCATTGATTCTGCATTCAATAGCATGACCGGAAAAGGTTATATCTTTTTGTTGGACGGACAAACGGTTTTCCGATGCTACGTAGATCTGTTCATGTACAAGGTCTATGCCTGTGATTGCTTCAGTAACAGGATGTTCTACTTGTAACCGCGTATTCATTTCAATAAAGTAGAACTGTCCATTTTCATAAAGAAATTCGATAGTTCCTGCGCCACGATAGTCAATTTTTTTCATGGCTTTCACACATGTTTCTCCTATTTCTGTGCGATCCTGTGCACTGATTACAGGGGAGTGTGCTTCTTCCCATATTTTTTGATTCCGACGCTGTACTGAACAATCGCGTTCACCAAAATGAATTGCATTTCCCATGCCATCTCCAAAAATTTGCACTTCAATATGACGTGGATTTTCAAGATATTTTTCTATGTAAACAGCATCATTGCCAAAGGCGGCAAGTGCTTCGGAACGCGCTTGATCAATTGCTTCGCTGAGATCATTTTCAGAGTATGCTATGCGCATACCACGCCCTCCTCCTCCTGCAGAGGCCTTAACTAAAACAGGGAAGCCTATTTCTTTGGCTATAGGCATAGCAGTATGCGGATATACCTCTCCAGATCCGGGAACTACAGGAATTCCAAGTTGTTGGGCGGTTTTTTTAGCGGTAATCTTATCGCCCATAATTTTTATATGTTCTGAAGAAGGTCCAATGAATTTAATGTGATGATCTTCTAGTATTTCGGCAAATTTTGCATTTTCCGAAAGAAATCCATATCCAGGGTGGATAGCATCAGCACCGGTTACTTCACATGCAGCGACTATTTGTTGAATATTCAGATAGCTATCTTTTGAAGAAGGAGGGCCAATACACACGCTTTCATCTGCTAAGCGTACATGCATCGCACCAGAATCTGCCGTTGAATGTACCGCCACTGTAGGAATACCTAGTTCCTTACAAGCACGTAAAATGCGCAGGGCAATTTCTCCACGATTGGCGATAAGAATCTTAGAAATCATTTATTATCCCCCGTTTTTTCTAAAACCAAGAGGGCATCACCATATTCGACTGATTGTCCATCTTTTACATTGATATCCTGAACTTTACCAGAGCATGGTGCGACGATATGATTCATGGTCTTCATAGCTTCGATAATAAGAAGAGTTTGTCCTTCGACCACCAGATTCCCTTTATTAACAAAAGGATCGCTTCCTGGACTGCTAGCCAAGTATGCGGTTCCCACCATTGGAGAGGTTACAGTATGGTAATTGTCAGGGGAAAGAAGAGGGATGAGATCTGATTCAGGAGGAGTATTATCTATTGTACTAGATGGGGGAAATCCTACCAGAGAATGGTTATTTTTATTATCTTCAGAATAATAATTTGTAACAGTATCTTTTTGTGGAGAACGCAACAGACGAATACGCATTCCATCGTTATCTATCTCAACTTCTGTCAAATTAGTTTCATTAAGGATATTCGCAAGATTTCGGATTAGTGTCAGGTTAATTTTTTGTTTTTTATCAGTCATAAGATATCAAATCAAACTTCTCATTTTTGTCGCATCATCTTAAGAGTCATAATTAAGTAACTCACGCTTTGAAATTAATTTTTATGCTAGTAAGGGTCTTATACCACTGTCAATGTTATGAATACAAAGTTTTTTAGAAAAAAAACAAGAGCAATGATGGAAGAATAAGGCGATTTTATTCGTGCACAAACATGATAATCGCATTAATTTACCGGCATTTAACTTTTCTTCTTCGCAAGAGTATAGAGGTGCTGACATAGTAAAACAAGGATTTCTTTACATTTGAAATGCCATTGCTTAACTAAATTGTTTAGGAAATTATCTACGCTAGAGATTTTTCTGTTATCAATAGGGTAAAATCATTTATTTTTTAATATGATTTAAAAAAAACACTTCAAATTAAGGAACAAAATTGTTACTAAAAGTGGGATTATAGCTTTTCGAATGATTTTATATGGATTCATCTTGACGTGAGCGGAAGAAAATATTACCACGGCAGGTACACTTGTATCTTTTTAGTTCTTGGTACTCTTTTTCTGGTATAATTCCAGGAATGTGGTTGTTCGTGAACATGTCGTTTTTCGGTGTGCTTTCCTTTGGCTATTTTTGGATGGGCTATTTTGCTGGTGCGTTTTGTGTTCAGCTGTTGTGTTTTGTTTTTGAATTGTAAATGTGAGGGATATAAAGATGTTTAGGGAGAGTGCTATAGATGCCTACTGTTAATCAGCTTATACGCAAACCTCGTAAAGGCTCTTTTCGCGCTTGTGCTAAAGTAACCGCTCTTAGAGGTAATCCTCAGAAAAGAGGAGTGTGTCTCCGTGTTTACACAGTGACACCTAAAAAACCTAATTCTGCGTTGCGTAAAGTTATTAAAGCACGTTTAACAAGTGGCGTTGAAGTTATAGCTTATGTTCCTGGAGAGGGACACAATTTGCAAGAACACTCAGTGGTTATGTTGTGTGGTGGTCGTGTAAAAGACCTTCCTGGGGTTAAGTATCGGGTTATCAGAGGGGTTCTTGATGCGCAAGGTGTGAAGAATCGAAAACAGGCTCGTTCTCGATATGGGGCTGAGCGTCCCAAATAATTGTGATGTTTGCCGATAAAGTATCGGTCGTTTTTTAGAGTGTTGTAAGTAGATTGAGAAAGACAGAGAGTTATATATGTCCCGACGTCGTAGAGCGGTAGTGCGTGAAGTGTTGCCAGATCCAAAATTTTCTGATTTTGTCGTTGCTAAATTCATGAATGCCATTATGTATGGTGGCAAGAAATCCGTGGCGGTGAGTATTGTTTATGGAGCCTTTGATTTGGTTGAAAAGAAGGAGAAGAAAGATCCGGTGGCTTTGTTTCGACAGGCTTTGATTAATGTTACTCCTCAATTTGAAGTCCGTACTCGTCGTGTGGGAGGGGCTGCCTATAGTGTTCCTGGGGAAATAACATCGAAACGTAGCCAAGCGCTTGCGATTCGTTGGCTTATAATGGCTGCGCGTAAGCGTAATGAAACGACCATGATAGATCGTTTGGGCGGAGAGATTATTGATGCTGCTAACAACCGAGGGGTTGCGGTAAGGAAGCGTGAGGAAACGCATAAAGTGGCTGAAGCTAATCGTGCTTTTTCGCATTATCGTTGGTAAAGTTATTGCGGGGGATGCAAAGAAATGGCTCGTAAGTGTAAGATAGAAGATAGCCGTAATTTTGGTATTATGGCACATATAGACGCTGGGAAGACGACAACTACTGAGCGGATATTGTATTATGCTGGAAAATCTCATAAGATTGGCGAAGTGCATGATGGTTCTGCTACTATGGATTGGATGGAACAAGAACAGGAGCGTGGTATTACCATTACATCTGCATCTACCACGGTTTTTTGGCCAGGTCGTGATGGTGGTCAGAAAAAGTTGACAATTATTGATACTCCTGGGCATGTTGATTTTACTATGGAAGTTGAGCGTTCTATTCGTGTTACGGATGGGGCGATAGCGTTATTAGATTCTAACGCTGGTGTTGAACCGCAAACAGAAACGGTATGGCGTCAGGCTGATAAGTATTCTGTTCCGCGTGTGATATTTTGCAATAAAATGGATAAGATGGGTGCGGATTTTTATCGTTCTGTTGAGATGATTTCTTCTCGCCTGGGGGCGAATCCTTTAGTGATACAATTGCCTGTGGGGTCTGAAAGCAATTTTCAAGGGGTGATTGACCTAGTTGAAATGAAGGCACTATTGTGGAAAAATGAGGATTTAGGTTCCAGTTGGGATGTGGTCGAGATACCTGAAGATATGAAAGATTCGGCTAATTCTTATCGCGATAAGATGATTGAGTCTATTGTTGAGTTAGATGATTCTGCTATGGATTCTTATCTTCAAGGTGAAAGTTTTAGTTCCGATAGAATACGTTCTTTGATTCGTTTGGGGACTATCTCTGTAAAATTTTTTCCTGTCCTGTGTGGTTCTTCTTTCAAAAACAAGGGTGTGCAGCCGTTGCTGGATGCAGTTGTTGATTACTTGCCATCTCCTCTTGATGTGCGGGCGATTAAGGGTGTCGATGTGAAGAGTAATAGTGAGATTGATGTGTCTGCGGTAGATTCTTCTCCCCTCTCTATGTTGGCATTTAAGGTAATGGCAGATAGTTTTGTTGGTTCGTTGACTTTTTGTCGTATTTATTCAGGGAAAATTTCAAAAGGGGATTCCTTGTTGAATACAGTCAAGGGTAAAAAAGAGCGTGTTGGTCGTATGTTGCAGATGCACTCTAATTCCCGTGAGGATATTGACGAGGCATATTGTGGGGATATTATTGCTCTGGCAGGATTGAAAGAAACCACAACTGGTGATACATTATGCGATCCTTCAAGGCCTATTGTTTTAGAGCGGATGGATTTTCCTGAGCCTGTGATACAGATTGCTATTGAGCCTAAATCAAAGGGGGATCAGGAGCGTATGTCTTTGGCTTTGAGTCGTCTCGTTGCGGAAGATCCTTCGTTGCGAGTGAGTATGGATCCAAATTCTGGTCAAACTAATCTATCTGGTATGGGTGAGTTGCACCTTGAGATCATTGTGGATCGGATGTTGCGTGAATTTAAAGTAGATGCTAATGTCGGGGCTCCTTATGTTTCTTATCGTGAATCAGTTACTAAGAGCTGTGTTCATGATTACATTCATAAAAAGCAATCTGGTGGTGCAGGACAATTTGCTAAAGTCAAGATAGCTTTTGAACCTAATCCTGATGGAGACGATTTTGTTTTTGAATCGAAAATTGTGGGAGGGGCTATCCCAAAAGAGTATATTCCTGGTGTTCGCAAGGGTATTGAGAGTATGCTATCTTCTGGTCCGTTGGCTGGTTTCCCTATGCTTGGGATGAAGGTCACTTTATTGGATGGTGACTATCATGATGTTGATTCCTCTGTTCTTGCGTTCGAAATTGCTGCTCGAGCTTGTTTTAGAGAGGCGGCAAGTAAAATGGGTGTACAGTTATTAGAGCCCCTTATGAAAGTTGAGGTTACTGTTCCTGCAGAATATGTTGGGGATGTTATTGGTGATTTGAGTTCGCGCAGAGGGCAGATTCAAGGGCAAGAGAATCGTTCCGTATATGTTGTAATTGATGCTCATGTGCCTTTGTCTTGTATGTTTAAATATGTGGATTCGTTGCGTTCTATGTCGCAGGGTCGAGGGCAATATACAATGATTTTTGATCATTATGCTCCTGTTCCTGCGCATGTTTCTAAGGAGATACAAGAAAAGTATTCTGTTGTAAAATCTGCATGATTTGCTGTAAATAATTGGTTTTTTAGGACAATAAATCGTCTTTCAGGGCATTATATTTATTGAGATGGAGAGATAGGAGAGATTAATTCGATGGTGGAAAAACGATATGTTCGTAACAAGGAGAGTCTTGGTCTCAGTACTATAGGTCATGTTGATCATGGTAAGACGACGCTGACGGCGGCTATTACGAAGTACTATAGTGAAGAGAAGAAAGAATATGGCGATATTGATAGTGCTCCAGAAGAGAAATTACGGGGTATTACGATTGCGACTGCGCATGTTAGCTATGAGACGGATAAGCGGTTTTATAGTCACATTGACTGTCCTGGGCATGCTGATTATGTGAAGAATATGATTACTGGTGCGACGCAGGCTGATGGTGCTATACTTGTTTGTGCTGCAGAGGATGGTCCTAAGCCGCAGACGAGGGAACATATTCTTTTAGCGCGTCAAATAGGTATTTCGTCGATAGTTGTTTATATGAATAAGGTTGACGCTGTTGATGACGATGAATTATTGGATATTTCTGAATATGAGATTCGTGACCTTTTAAAGGAACATAAATATTCTGATGATACGCCTATTATTCGTGGTTCTGCTCTTTGTGCATTGCAGGGTACTAATAAGGAATTGGGTGAGGATTCTATTCATGCTTTGATGAAGGCTGTTGATACTCATATTCCTACTCCTCAGCGTTCTTTGGATGCTCCTTTTTTAATGCATATAGAGGGTTCTTGTGGGATTGAAGGGCGTGGTACTGTTGTTACTGGTTGTATCAAGCGTGGTAGGATTAAAGCTGGATCTGACGTTGAAATAATTGGTATGGGTGGTAAGAAGCTTAAGGTCAAGTGTACAGATGTGGAGATGTTTCGTAAGAAATTAGACGAAGCGATAGCGGGTGATAATGTAGGTTTGCTTCTTCGTGGAGTAAATCGTGCGGATGTTCCAAGGGGTAGGGTTGTTTGTGCTCCTGGTTCGATTCAAGAGTATTCTAGGTTTAGGGCGAGTGTTTATATTCTGACAGCTAGTGAAGGTGGTCGTACTACAGGATTTATGGATAATTATCGCCCACAGTTCTTTATGGATACGGCGGATGTTACGGGAAGGATCATTCTGAGTCCTGGATCTCAAGCGGTAATGCCTGGTGATAGGGTGGATTTAGAGGTAGAACTTATTTATCCAATTGCGATGGAGCCAAATCAGACTTTTTCTATGCGTGAAGGAGGAAAGACGGTAGGGGCTGGTTTGATTCTTGAAATTATAGAATAATACGTCTGTCCATATTAATAAGGAAATATATCGTTTATAGATAAGTTTTGAGAAAAGGGGTAGATTGTGAGAAGAGGTTTAAATAAATGACAAGTCGGAACATCCGTATTTGCATATGCCTGAAAGCGTTTGATTCACGGATACTTGATTCTTCTATGCGTGAAATTGTGTTAACTACTAAAAAATCTGGTTCGCAGATTGTAGGTCCTATACCTTTTCCTCGTTCTATACGAAGGTTTACTGTTAATAGATCTCCTCATGTTGATAAGAAGAGTCGAGATCAATTGGAAATGCGGATATACAAGCGTTTGCTCTATATTATCAAGCCTACTCCTCAAACGGTTGATGCTTTGATGAAATTAGATATCGCCGCTGGTGTTAATGTAGTAATTAAACTGTAGCTTTTGAGAGGATGAGTTAATGCGTTCGGGTGTTGTTGCGCGAAAATTAGGCATGACCTGTGTGTATAATATTGAGGGTAGGCGTATTCCCGTGACGGTGTTGCATTTAGATAATTGTCAGGTGGTGGTTCATCGTACTTTGGATAAGAATGGGTATATGGCTGTCCAAGTTGGTGCGGGAGAGGCGAAAGTTAAAAATGTTTCTAAGCCTATGCGAGGTTTTTTTTCATCTGTGAATGTGTCTCCCAAAAAGAAATTATTTGAGTTTCGTGTTCAAAAAGACGATGATTTATTGCCGGTTGGTTCTGTTTTTTCTCCTAGTTATTTTACTGTTGGTCAGTTGGTGGATGTGACAGGTATGACTATTGGTAAAGGATTTTCTGGAGCTATGAAGAGGCATAATTTTGGTGGTCTTCGTGCTACGCATGGGGTTTCTATATCGCATCGTTCGCATGGTTCGACGGGGTGTCGTCAGGATCCTGGTCGTGTCTTTAAGAACAAAAAGATGGCAGGTCGTATGGGTGGAAATCGTGTCACTGTTAAAAATTTAGAGGTTGTGTCGGTTGATGATAAGAGGGGATTGATCCTTGTTAAGGGTTGTGTTCCTGGTGCTAAGAAGAATTCTTGGATTCTTGTGCGAGATTCTTTTAAAAGTGCGGTGAATTGTAAGGGGAAAGTTTCGTGATAGAGTTAAGTGTCAGGAATCTTGACGGAGAGGATAAGGGTGTTATCTCCGTTTCGGAAGATATTTTTGCTTTAAAGCCTCAACAGGGTATTTTAGCGCGGGTTCTTCGTTGGCAATCTTGGCGTAAAAGGATTGGATGTTCTAAATCAAAAGGGCGTTCTGAGGTTGCATATACTGGTTCTAAGATGTATGTGCAAAAGGGAACAGGTAGAGCTAGGCATAGTTCTAAGTCTGTTTCGCAGTTTCGTGGTGGTGGAAAGGCCTTTGGTCCCGTTCCTATTATTGGTGTTCATGCCCTGCCGAAGAAAGTGCGTTCTCTTGCATTGCGTCATGCTTTATCAGACAAGTTTTGTTCCAATGATATTATGGTTATTGATAATTTGGTTTCAAAGGAGTGCAAAACCAAATACTTGGTAACACGTTTTCGTGCTCTTGACTTATCAAATGCACTTATTATTGATGGCTGTCAGCTAGATAGAAATTTTCAACTCGCTGCTCGTAATATTCCAAACATTAATCTCCTGCCCGTTCAGGGGATTAATGTTTATGATATTTTGCGTTGTTCTAAGTTGGTTCTGTCTAAGTCTGCTATTGAGGCTTTGGAGGATCGTTTTAAATGATAAATATTCGGTTTTATGATACTATTATATCCCCCGTTATAGCAGAAAAATCCACTTTGTTAGCCGGACAAAATCAGGTCGTTTTTAATGTTAAAAAGGATTCTTCCAAGTCTGAGATCAAGTCCGCTGTTGAAGCGTTGTTTAGTGTAAAAGTAGTTTCTGTCAATACCTTGATTCGGAAGGGAAAGGTAAAACGTTTGAGTAGAATTTCTGCTGCTCGTAGCCGAGTGAGGTCTTCTCGTGATATGTATGTATCGCGCAAGGATGTTAAGAGGGCTTTTGTAACATTGGCTAAGGGGTATTCTATTGATATTTCAGCTGGTGTTTAGGGATGTTTGTTTTTAAGGAGATGGTATTGTGGCGTTAAAGAATTTTAATCCTGATACATCGGGTAGACGTCAACTCGTTATGGTAGATCGTAATTCTTTGCATTCAGGGAAACCTATTAAGTCTTTAACTAGGGGATTGTGTTCTAAAGGGGGACGAAATAACACTGGTCGTGTCACTATGCGTTTTCGTGGAGGTGGGCATAAGAATCGGTATCGTCTTGTAGATTTCAAGCGCGGTGAATATGGTCTTGAAGGTGTTGTGAAGCGGTTAGAGTATGATCCTAATAGGACAGCCTTTATTGCTCTTATTTCGTATTCAAATGGATCGCTGGCTTATATATTGGCGCCACAGCGTTTATCTGTAGGCGATAAAGTTATTTCTTCAGATAGTGCTGTTGACGTCAAGCCTGGGAATGCTATGCCGCTACGATTTATTCCTGTAGGGTCGATAGTTCATAACGTTGAGATGAAGCCTGGAAAAGGAGGGCAAATATCTCGTTCTGCTGGTTCTTATGCACGACTCGTGGAGCGAGATCGTAGTAGAGCTCTTCTGCGTCTTTCTTCTGGTGAGATGCGTTTTGTTCACTCTTCTTGCATGGCTTCTATAGGGGCGGTTTCGAATCAGGATCATAGCAATGTTAATCATGCTAAGGCAGGTCGTGCTCGTTGGCTGGGTATGCGTTCGCATGTTAGAGGAGTGGCTATGAATCCTGTGGATCATCCTCATGGTGGTGGTGAAGGTAAAACGTCTGGAGGTCGTAACCCTTGTAGTCCTTGGGGAAAGCTTACAAAGGGAAAGAGGACACGATCAAACAAATCTACAGATGTTTTTATTGCTCGTTCTCGGCATAAGAATAAGAAATAGGGAGTATTTATAGTGGCGCGTTCAGTTCGGAAGGGTCCTTTTGTTACCAAGTCTCTTCTTAAAAAAGTATCGCAAGCTCGTGATTCAGGTGGTCGTGGTGTTGTGCGGGTATGGTGTCGTAATTGTGATATTATGCCACAATTTATCGGTTTGACATTTGGTGTATATAATGGTCGTAAGCATGTGCCTGTATCTGTTAGTGAGGAGATGGTTGGGTTTAAGCTTGGTGATTTTGCTCCGACGCGTCATTGTCCAGGGCATGGTAGTGATAAAAAGGCTAAGAGGAAGTAGTTTATGAGCGGGAAGAGGAGCGTGTCAAAGCGTCGAATGGGGGATAACGAAGCTAATGCTATTGCAAGCATGCTCCGTGTTAGTCCTCAAAAATTAAATCTTGTTGCTGCTATGATTAGGGGAAAAAGAGTTTCTGATGCTCTTGCCGATCTTGAGTTTTCGCGAAAGAGAATTGCTGGTGAAGTTAGGAAAACTCTTTGTTCTGCTGTTGCGAATGCAGAAAACAATCATGATCTTGATGTTGATCGTCTCATAGTGTCAGAAGCCTATGTCGGTAAGTCTGTTTTTATGAAACGATTTCATTGTAGGGGGCGTCAACGTATT
This sequence comes from Candidatus Liberibacter asiaticus, assembly GCF_000590865.3. Taxonomy (NCBI): domain Bacteria; kingdom Pseudomonadati; phylum Pseudomonadota; class Alphaproteobacteria; order Hyphomicrobiales; family Rhizobiaceae; genus Liberibacter; species Candidatus Liberibacter asiaticus. The sequence goes on along the minus strand of NZ_CP010804.2, from coordinate 133,740 downwards.
GGCCGTATTGTCAGGCCTTTTTCTCGTTTGACTGTTATAGTTCGTGAAGTCTCGGATGAAGGAAAGGTTGTATAATGGGGCAAAAAATTAACCCTATCTTGTTTCGACTTGGTGTGAATTGTACTTGGAATAGCCGCTGGTTTGCGCGTGGTTCTGAATATGGTGCTCTTTTACATGAGGATTTGAAGATACGTGAATATCTGCAATGCCATTTAAAGCAAGCAGGTGTTGCGAAGATTTTGATAGAGAGAACTCATAAAAATTGCCGTATAATTGTTTATTCCGCTCGTCCGGGTTTGATCATCGGAAAAAAAGGGACAGATATAGAAAAAATTCGTAAAAAACTTTCTAATATGACAAATTCTGAAATCCATTTAAGTGTTAATGAGGTTCCTAAGCCAGAAATCAATGCAACCTTAATAGCTCAGTCTATTGCTCAACAGTTGGAGAGACGCGTGGTTTTTCGTCGTGCTATGAAGCGCGCTGTTCAGTCTGCTATGCGTTTTGGAGCCGACGGAGTGAAGGTCATTGCTTCGGGACGTTTGAATGGTGCAGAGCTTTCCCGTACTGAGTGTTATTTGGAAGGAAGAGTTCCTCTTCAAACTCTTCGTGCTCATATTGATTATGGAACTGCTGTGGCTGAAACTGCGTATGGATCATGTGGAATTAAGGTATATGTTTCCTTGCGCGATGAAGTTTCTGATTCGGATAGTACAATACCTGCTGCTGAGCATCGCGTAGTAGAAAAGGATAGTTAAGGTGTTTTTCATTGATATGATCAAGAGTTATGGTTTTTCTTTTGGGAGAGGATAAAGTATGCTGCGTCAACCTAAAAATACTAAATATCCTAAACAGTTTAAAGGGCGTATTAAGGGTGTAGCAAAAGGAGGTTCTCGAATCTGTTTTGGTAATTTTGCCCTTAAAGCTCAAGAGGCTAATAGGATTGGATCAAGCGAAATTGAGGCGGCGCGCCGTGCTATTAGTCGTGGTATGAAGCGTGCTGGTCGTGTTTGGATTTGTGTTTTCCCTGATGTGCCCGTAACTGCTAAACCTACAGAAGTTCGTATGGGAAAAGGAAAGGGTAATGTTGAGAAGTGGGTATGTCGTGTGAAGCCAGGGCGTATTTTATTTGAGATTGATGGCGTCAGTGAGGAAGTTGCTAGGCGGGCCTTTCGTCTTGGCGCAGCCAAATTATCTGTCGTGACGAAGTTCATACAGCGAGTCGTAGAATGAGGATAAAATGTTAAAATTCAAGGATATTTCTGTTATGAGTATTGATCAGTTAACGGAGAAGTTGATTCAGTTAAAAAAAGATCAGATGTCTCTTCGTTTCCAAAAAGCTTCAGGACAGATTGAAAAGCCTTTCCGTATGAGAGAGGTAAGTCGTGATATTGCACGTATTAAAACTATGATGAATAGTCGAGTTTTTAAGAATAATTCTTAAGGGGATAGAAATGCCGAAGCGGGTTTTGCAGGGAATGGTTGTTAGTGATAAATCTGAAAAGACTATAATTGTTTTAGTTGAGAGGAGGTTTTCTCATCCTCGTTTTCAGAAGACTATTCGCCGTTCCAAGCGGTATGCTGTCCATGATGAGAACAATAAATATAAAGTGGGGGACTTTGTTTCTATAGAAGAATCTGCGCCTATTTCGAAGAAGAAGAGTTGGTTGGTGATTGATTCTGAAGGGGTGTAGATTTCGCTTATCTTGAGAGAGTATAGGTGTTTTTTGAATAGATCTTTATGTGTTGTGTTATAAATTATTTTAGGTAGGTTTTTGTATGACGGCTCGTTTGATTTTAATAAAGAGGGTGTTGCAGCGATGATTCAAATGCAGACAAGTCTTTCGATTTCTGATAACTCTGGTGCACGTTTGGTTAAGTGTATTAAGGTTTTAGGTGGTTCAAAGCGTAAATGTGCTTCTATTGGCGATACGGTTGTTGTTGCAGTTAAAGAGGTTATTCCTCGTAGTAAGGTAAAGAAGGGTAGTGTTCAGAAGGCTATCATTGTTCGAGTGAGCTATGGTATTCGCCGTTCTGACGGGAGTGTAGTTCGTTTTGATAAGAATGCTGCTGTTTTGATAGATAATAAAAAGGATTTGCTAGCTAGTCGTGTTTTTGGTCCTGTTCCACGTGAATTGCGTATTAAAGGTCATCTGAAGATTCTTTCTTTAGCTGCAGAAGTTGTATAAGGAATCATGACAATGGAAAAGATTCGTACAGGTGATCGTGTTTTAGTATTGGCTGGAAAAGACAAAGGTAAGGCTGGGCAGGTTATGGGAGTTGTGCGTAAATCTGGTCGGGCTTTTGTTCAAGGTGTGAATATTGTAAAGCGTCATCAACGTCAAACGCCTAATAAGGAGGCTGGGATTATTTCCAAAGAAGCATCTATCCATCTTTCTAATCTGTCTTTGATTGATAAAGATGGTAAGCAAGTGAGAGTTGGCTTCTCGTTCGTTGATGGTAAGAAGATTCGTATAGCAAAACGTTCTGGGGAGCCTATCGATGGTTGATTGTAAGTATGAGCCGCGTTTGAAAAAAGAGTACTGTCTGCGCATTCGTGAAGCGATGCAGCAGGAATTCTCTTACAAGAATGTAATGCAAATCCCGAAAATTGAAAAAGTAGTTGTTAATATGGGAGTGGGTGAGTCTATTGCTGATTCTAAGAAGGCGGAATCGGCTGCTGCTGATCTTGCTTTAATCACTGGGCAAAAGCCTGTTATTACTCGTGCACGCCGCTCTATTGCTGGATTCAAGCTAAGGACGGGTATGCCGATAGGTACTAAAGTGACCTTACGTGGTACGAATATGTATGATTTTCTCGATCGTTTGATTAACATGGGTATGCCGCGTATCCGTGACTTTCATGGCTTGAATTCTAGAAGTTTCGATGGTAGTGGAAATTTTTCTTTTGGTATAAGGGAGCATATTGTTTTTCCAGAAATAAACTACGATAAAGTTGATTGTGTCTTAGGTATGGATATATCCATTTGTACTACTACTAGGAGTGATAGGGAGGCTAAGTATTTATTGACTCTATTTGGTTTTCCATTTCCAAAATGATTTTGAAGGGATTGTTAATAGATGGCAAAAGTTAGTGCGGTTGAGAGAAATAAGCGGCGTTTGAGAGTTGTTGCTAAACAAGCTTCCAAGAGGCTTGCTTTGAAGAAAATAGTAATGGATAAGTCAGTGACATTGGAGGAAAGATTCGATGCGATGCTCCAATTAGGTTCTTTGCCGCGTGATGGTTCTAGAGTACGTGTCCGTAATCGATGTGAGATATCGGGTCGCTCTCGCGGTGTTTATAGGGATTTTCGATTGTCTCGCTTGGCCTTGCGCGAACTAGGTGGTGTTGGTAAGATTCCAGGTATTATTAAGTCAAGTTGGTAAGGAATATAAGTGATATGAGTTGTTTAGGGGACATGTTGACTCGTATTCGTAATGCGAATCTACGATACAAGCCGTCTGTTGTAATTCCGTTTTCTAGATTGCATGCTCGTGTTTTGGATGTATTGAAAACAGAGGGTTATATTGGGGAATATTGTGAAATTGATGCCGGAAAAGGGAGGATCCAATTGAAGGTTGATTTGAAGTACCATAATGGTGCTTCCGTAATACGTAAGATTGATTGTGTATCTAAACCGGGACGGCGTTTGTATTCCTCTTTTAAGGATATCCCTCAGGTTTGTAATGGATTAGGCATAATGATTGTTACGACTTCAAAGGGAGTAATGGCGGGTCATCAGGCTCGAGAATGTAAAGTAGGGGGAGAAGTTTTGTGCTCTGTGTTTTAAGATCAATGCCTGTTTTGCGCTGTTCTGTTTGGAGTTCGTAGGATGTCTCGAATTGGTAAGAAAGCTATTCAAGTCCCTCTGGGCGTAGATGTCGCGGTTGAAGATCATGAAATAAAAGTTAAAGGGCCAAAAGGTCAGTTATCCTTTATGATGAGTGATGGTATAAGTGTAACCCTTCAAGAGGGTATGTTATCTGTTGCTACTATTAATGGTTCGAAAAAGGCTCGTGCTGCATGGGGTATGTCGCGTACTATGATTAATAACTTATTCCATGGAGTGACAAAAGGTTATGAGCGTAAGCTTGAGATTAGTGGAGTGGGATGTCGGGCTTTTATGGATGGTAGAAATTTAAAGATGAGTTTGGGATTTTCGCATGATGTTCTCTATACTCCTTTAGAAGGGATTTCTATTTTTGTGTCTAAGCCAACTGAAATTATAGTTTCTGGTATAGACAAGCAAAAAGTTGGGCATGTTGCTGCTGAGATTCGTTCTTATCGCAGTGCGGAGCCTTACAAAGGCAAAGGAATCAGGTATAGTGGTGAAGTTATCATACGCAAAGAAGGCAAGAAGAAGTAGGGGGCTATATGGCTACTAAGAAAAAAGTTCTTGCTCGTCGTATTAGTCGCATACGTCGGCATTTGAAGAGTGTATCAAGAGGGCGTTTGCGGTTGAGTGTTTGCCGTTCGTCTAAGCATATATACGGGCAGATTATAGATGATAGTATCGGTCATACCCTTGTTTCGGCTTCTAGTTTAAATGAACCTTTGCGTTCTTCTTTAAAGACGGGAGCCAACATAGTTGCTGCTACTGCTGTTGGGAATCTCTTGGTAGAGCGTGCAGTAAAGGTGGGTGTTAAAAGTGTTTATTTTGACCGTGGAAAGCATTTATACTGTGGTAGGATTGCTGCATTAGCTGATGCGGTGCGCAAAGGTGGGGTTTCTTTTTAATATTTAACAAATTGTTTTGATAAGCAAAAGTACCGTGGTTTTTATTTTTTTAGAAGGAATCGTAAAGTATGGCGCAAAAAGAGCGTTCTCAGCGTGATAATTGGCAGAACCGTGAAGAGCGTGATAATAGCATTGTTGATCGGATTGTTGCGATCAATCGCGTTTCTACAGCTCTTCCAGGTGGTCGTCGATTTGCATTTTCTGTTTTAGTTGTTGTAGGAGATACTAAAAGTAAGGTTGGTTTTGCTCATAGTACTGCTCGTGAGGTTCCGGAAGCTGTTCGGAAGGCAACTGAGGCGGCAAAGCGTAACATGATATCTGTCTCATTATTGGATGGGCGCACTTTGCATCACGATGGTGTGGGGCGTCATGGAGCTGGGAAAGTTATTATGAGATCTGCTATGGCTGGAACTGGTGTTATTGCTGGCGGAGCTATTCGTGCAGTTTGTGAAGTTCTTGGTATGCATGATGTAGTTGCCAAGTCTATTGGTTCTTCTAATCCGCACAATGTAATACGTGCTACCTTTGAGGTGCTTCGTTCTCAGTCTCACCCGAGAGATGTTGCTAATCGTAGAGGTATAAAGCATTCTCTTCTTCAGGCAAGGCGTGTTGTTTCTTCCAAATCTAGTTCTTATTCCAGAGATTCCAAAAATAAGGGAGGTAACTAGATGTCTTCTTCGCTTAAGATGCAAAAAATAACTGTTCAGCAGATCGGTAGTCCTATTCGTCGTCCTTCCGTTCAACGTAAGGTTCTAATTGGATTAGGATTGAATAAGATGAATCGTTGTCGGGTTTTAGATGATACTCCTTCTGTACGTGGGATGATTTCTACTGTCCACCATCTTGTTCGCATTGTTGAATGAGAATAAAGGGAATTTGAGAAAATGAAGTTGAACGAAATTTCTTATGACAAGGGATCTTGTAAAGTAAAGAAACGAGTTGCTCGTGGAATTGGTTCGGGAACAGGTAAGACGGCTGGTAGGGGGGTTAAGGGGCAGAAATCTAGATCGGGTGTTAGTGTCCGTGGCTTTGAAGGTGGACAGATGCCCTTGTATAGACGTTTACCAAAGCGTGGTTTCGTGAATATTGCTGGTTCTGATTTTGTAACAATATCGTTAGGGCTGTTACAAGCTTATATAGATAAGGATAGGTTAGATTGTTCTTCGGAAATAGATGCGAGTGTTCTTGTTGCATCTGGTCTTGTGCGGCGTAGTCAAAGAGGAATTCGTATTTTATCTGATGGTGATTTGAAAGCAAAGGTGGTGTTGCGCGTTTCAGGGGCTTCTGCTTCTGCAGTTGAGAAGGTTGAGAAATTAGGTGGTCAGGTTATTGTCATTTGATATTCTTGTATGCTTGGGTTACTTTGTGCACGATTGACAGTGTGGTATGTTCTAATAGATTGCAAGTAAGAGTTAAGCGTAATTGTTGGAATGTATTTGGTGTTGTGTGATCGCGGCAGTTTGTTATTTTATGATTTAAGAACTGAGGTTTTTTATGGCGTCTGCGGTAGAGCAATTCGTTTCTAATTTGAATTTTGCTTCGTTTTCGAGGGCGAAAGATTTAAAATCTAGGATTGTTTTTACTATTATTGCTCTCATAGTATATCGTTTTGGTACATATATTCCTTTGCCAAGCATTGATTTTATTTCTTATTCGAAGGCTTTTCAATCGAAAAGTGCGGGGATATTTGGTCTGTTTAATATGTTCTCAGGGGGAGCTGTAGAGCGTATGGCAGTTTTTTCTCTAGGTATTATGCCTTATATTTCTGCATCGATTATTGTCCAATTGATAGCTGCAACAGTTCCTTCCCTTGAAAATCTTAAAAAGGAGGGGGAGCAAGGACGTAAAGTTATTAATCAATATACTCGTTATGCGACTGTGCTTTTAGGAATTCTACAAGCTTATGGGATTGCAGTTGGTTTGAAGAATGGTCAGGGAATTGTTTCTGATTCTGATTATTTCTTCGTTTTTTCTACGATTATTACACTTCTTGGTGGCACTATGTTCCTTGTATGGTTGGGAGAACAGATTACTATGCGTGGCATAGGTAATGGTGTTTCTTTGATTATTTTTAGTGGTATCGTTGCTGGTTTGCCTTCTTCTCTTGTTAGTGTTCTTGAGCTCGGAAGGGTAGGAAGTATTTCTACTCCTTTGATGCTTTTAATTTTTTCTTCTACCGTTGCAGTTATTGCTCTTGTTATTTTTTTTGAACGAGCGCAACGTCGTCTTCTAATTCAGTATCCAAAGCGCCAAGTAGGCAATCGTATGTTTCAAGATGACGTTTCTTATTTGCCGTTAAAACTTAATACTGCAGGTGTCGTTCCCTCAATATTTGCATCTTCTTTGTTACTATTACCCGCTACTATTATGGGTTTTATTGATGTCAGTTCATCTCCAACATGGATAGTAGGTCTAGTTGATTCCCTAGGCCATGGTCGATCATTCTATATGGTTTTGTATTCTGTATTTATTGTATTTTTTGCTTTCTTTTATACTGCTATTGTTTTTAATCCCAAAGAAGCAGCGGATAATCTTAAAAAGCATGGTGGTTTTATTCCTGGTATTCGTCCAGGAGATCGTACTGCTTTGCATATTGATTATGTATTGACGCGTGTTACGGTTGTTGGCGCTGGATATCTCGTTTGCGTATGTATCTTTCCAGAGGCTTTGATTGCGGTTACTGGAGTGCCTGTGTCATTAAGTGGGACTTCCTTATTAATTATTGTTAGTGTTGTTTTGGATACTATAGTGCAGATTCAAGGGTATTTAATTGCACAGCAATATGAAGGGGTTTTTAAAAAATCTCGGAGTAAAAAGAAAAATTCATGAGAATTATATTCCTAGGACCTCCAGGATCTGGAAAAGGAACGCAAGCTTGTCGTTTATCTCAAAAGTTAAATGTTCCTCAATTATCTACTGGGGATATGTTGCGTGCAGAGGTGGATAGAAATACATTGCTTGGTAAGCAAGTTAAGGGGAGTATGGAATCAGGCTCTTTAATTTCGGACGCTATTGTCAATCAAGTTGTTTGTGATCGAATAAGATTGCCTGACTGTGATTCGGGTTTTATCCTGGATGGTTATCCTAGAACTGTGGATCAAGCTAAGAGCTTGCATGCTTTTATTTCTAATATGGATTGTGCTATAGATGCGGTAATTGAGTTGCGAGTCGAAGATGCTTCGATGTTTAAGAGGATACAAGTGCGTGTTTTAGAGGCTATTGCTTCGGAGAAATCTGTGAGATCTGATGATAAATATGATGTTTTTCTGAAAAGAATTGAAAATTATCGTAAAACGATTCTTCCTCTTTCTTCCTATTATCGTGATATGGGTTGTTTGTATATAATTGATGGTATGTTAGACATGGATGAGGTATCAAGAAGTATAGATTCACTTCTTGTTTCTGTAAGGAAAAAATGCTCTAGTAGTTGATTATTTTTATTTATTTCGATAGGTTTCTTGAGATAGGTACTATTATATCGGTGTGGAATATTTTTTAGATGTAATGACCTATGGGTCTTGTAAATTTTTAGAAAGGAGATGTTGGTGTGGCGCGTATTGCTGGTGTCAATATACCGCGTGCGAAGCGTGTAGTGAGGGCGCTTTGTTATATACATGGTATTGGTTTTAAGAGTTCTCAGGATATTTGTAATAAATTAGCGATTCCTCCGGAGCGTCGTGTTCATCAGTTAGTAGAGTCAGAAGTGATTCAGATTCGTCAAGCTATTGAGCAAGATTACCAAGTTGAAGGCGATTTGCGTCGAACAGTCGCTATGAATATAAAACGTTTGATGGATTTGGGCTGTTATCGTGGTTTGAGACATCGTCGTGGTCTTCCTGTTCGCGGGCAGAGGACTCATACGAATGCTCGTACTAGAAAGAAATTTGGTAAGGGTGGCGTTGCAAGGAAGAGGTAGTTTTGTGTGTTTTAATTGTGAGAGCGTAAGAGGAGTTAAATTTGTTTATTAGCTTGAGATGTTTGAGGAGAAGAGAGAGGGAGGGGTTATAATGCCTAAGAGTCCTTCTCGTATTCGGAATCGTGAGCGGAAGAATATAGTTTCTGGTCGTGCTCACGTTGTGTCGACGTTTAATAATACTAGGATTACAATAACAGATCCTCATGGGAATACTATTGCGTGGTCTTCTCCTAAAGTGGTTGGTTTTTCTGGATCTCGTAAAAATAGTCCATTTGCTGCTCAAGTTGCGACGGATGATTGTTCAGCGAAAGCGCAAAATCATGGCATGTCTTCTCTAGAAGTGAAAGTTAGTGGATTGGGTGCTGGACGTGATTCTGCTTTAAGGGCATTGCGAGCTATCGGTTTTACTATTGTGTCTATTTGTGATGTGACTATGATAGCACATAATGGATGTCGTCCGCGTAAAAGACGTCGCATTTAAAACCTCTTTGCGTTCTTTTCCCATTCAATTTAGTTTTGATTGCGCTGGCTATTTCGATTGGTTGTTGGTGATTTTAAAAAGGTTGGTATTATGATCCAAAAAAATTGGCAAGAGTTGATTAAGCCGAATAATATTGAATATATAGTCCTTGGACAAGAAGAAGAAAATAGGACTTTGATGATAGCAGAACCTCTTCCCCGTGGTTTCGCTCATACTCTTGGGAATGCACTTCGTCGTGTGTTAATGTCTTCGTTGCGTGGTGCTGCAATAACTGCTGTTCAAATTGATGGTGTATTGCATGAGATTTCTTCTATCAAAGGAGTGCACGAAGATCTGACGGATATTATTCTGAATATCAAGGGTATTAACCTGAAAATGTCTGGTGATTCGCATAAGCGGGTAACTATCTTCAAGCGTGGGCCTGGAGTTGTTACTGCAGGTGATATACAGACTGTTAATGATATTGAGGTGCTTAATCCAGATCATGTTATTTGTAATCTTGATGTAGATGCGGTGGTTCGTATGGAACTCACGGTTTCTAAGGGACATGGTTATGTCCCCGCTAAACATCATAGGACGGAAAATGATCCAATTGGTTTGATTACGATTGATGCTTTATATTCTCCTATCAAAAAGGTTTCTTATACGGTGGAAAGTGCGCGTGAAGGGCAGGTTCTTGATTATGATAAATTGAGTATGACGATTGATACTGATGGTTCTATTACTGGAGAAGATTCGGTTGCTTTGGCATCACGTATTTTACAAGATCAATTGGGGATGTTTATTAATTTTGAAGAACCCAAAAAGGAAGTAAAAGAAGACATAAATGTTAAGTCTCTTCCTTTTAATCCTGCTCTTTTGAAAAAAGTTGAAGAATTAGAACTTTCTGTTAGGTCTACTAACTGTTTAAGAGGTGAGAATATTGTTTATATGGGAGATTTGATTCAAAGAACCGAAGCCGACATGTTGCGTATGGCCAATTTTGGACGTAAATCTCTTGTCGAAATTAAAGGAGTGTTAGGAACTATGGGATTATTTCTCGGCATGAATTTGCCGGACTGGCCTCCTGAAAGTATAGAAGAGTTAGCGAAAAAATATGAAGATAAGTGCTAAAATAGATTTTTTTTTGATAAAGGGGGAGGAATGTAATGCGACATGCTATAAGTGGGAGGAAGTTAAATAGAACTTCCAGTCACCGTAAGGCTATGTTCTCTAATATGGCTGCTTCTATTATTTGGCATGAACAGATAGTCACGACGCTTCCAAAGGCAAAGGAGTTGCGTCCGATTGTTGAAAAACTTGTAACTTTAGGGAAAAAAGGAGGTTTGCATTCCCTGCGTTTAGCTATCTCTAAAATCGGGGATGTTGACGTTGTTAATAAACTATTTGGTATAATCGCTAAGCGTTATTCTGATCGTTCCGGTGGTTATCTCCGGATTATGAAGCGTGGATTTCGTTATGGTGATAGTGCTCCTATGGCTGTGATTGAATTCGTAGATCGAGATCTTTCAGCAAAAGGCACACCTGTATCTCGTAAATCTCATAAGGTAGAGAAGTAAAAATTGATTTTTTTGCTTGTTTGTAAAAGAGATATTTCTCTTTTCATTTTGTAAGGCAGGTACAGTATTTCTTTCTTTGAAAAAAGATATGTATCTTGGTTGGGATAATAACAGTATGTTTATTCTAAAACAGGAATTTTTCATTTTTATGATGGAAAAATTGGTTTGCCTTCTTTTATGCGTGTGCGGTATGCTCTGGTTTTCCTCTAGTGGTATTTTTGCGTATTTGAATATAGGGTAGTATTTTGTCTAGAGATGTAAAAAAAGTTGTTTTAGCTTATTCAGGCGGGCTCGATACTTCGATTATATTGAAATGGCTTCAAGTAGAAAAAGGCCTAGAAGTAATAGTATTTATTGCTGATCTTGGTCAAGGGGAAGAACTGAAGATAGCATCCGATAAAGCTAGGTTACTTGGGGCAAAAGAAGTTTACGTTAAAGATTTACGAAGAGAATTTGTGCGTGATTTTGTGTTCCCTATGTTCAGAGCCAATGCTTTGTATGAAGGGTATTATTTATTAGGTACAGCTATTGCTCGTCCTCTGATTGCTAAATATCTAGTTGATATAGCAAATGAAACAGGAGCAGATGCAATTGCGCATGGATCTACTGGTAAGGGAAATGATCAAGTACGTTTCGAATTATCTGCTTATTCTTTGAATTCGGACATAGAAATTATTGCTCCATGGAGACATTGGTCGTTTAAAGGTAGGCAGGATCTCATTGATTTTGCTGAAAAACATGCGATTCCTATTGATAAAAATAAACGAGGAGAGGCACCCTTTTCGATAGATACTAATTTATTACATTCTTCTTCTGAGGGTAGAGTATTAGAAGATCCATCGCAGCCAGCACCAGAATATGTCTATAAAATGATTGTTTCTCCGGAAGAAGCTCCAGACACTCCTACTACTATTAGAATTGATTTTCAGCGAGGTGATCCTATCGCTATTAATGGTCAGGTAATGTCACCAGAGGTATTACTAGAACAATTGAATCAATATGGTCGTTGTAATGGAATTGGGCGCATTGATATAGTGGAGAATAGATTTGTAGGGATTAAATCTCGGGGAGTGTACGAAACTCCTGGAGGTACGATTTTGTTACATGCGCATCGTGCTATTGAATCTATTTCCTTGGATTCAGGATCTGCTCATTTAAAAGATGATTTGATGTCCCGATATGCAAGTATAGTCTATCAGGGTTTTTGGTTTTCTCCTGAAAGGGAGATGTTGCAAGCATTGATTGATAAGAGTCAAGAGTATGTAGAAGGTTCTATTACGCTAAAACTGTACAAAGGAAATGTGATGGTTGTTGGGCGTGAAAGCAATAAATCTTTATATTCGGACAAGCTTGTCACTTTTGAAGATGACTTGGATGCTTATAATCAAAGTGATTCGGAAGGTTTTATAAAACTGCATGCTTTACGTTTGCGTACTCTTGCAAGGCGTAATAAAGTTTAGTCCATCGAAGGGACTTTTTTAGCTACATCATTTTTCTATCGAATGAGATTTTTGGATTAAATAGTTGGAGATAGAAGTTTAAAGTCGTTTATCTTGTTCTATGATGATGGTTTATTTTTTATATATGGAAGATTGGGATATATGCAGATTCGCAACATAGCTATTATTGCTCATGTAGATCATGGAAAAACAACATTGGTTGACGAGCTTCTCAAACAGTCAGGAGTATTTCGTGACAATCAACGTGTTAGTGAACGTGTTATGGATTGTAATGATCTAGAAAAAGAACGTGGCATTACTATACTTGCAAAAGTTACTTCGATTGTGTGGAATGACGTGCGTATTAACATAGTTGATACTCCTGGTCACGCTGATTTTGGAGGAGAAGTTGAACGAATATTATGTATGGTAGAAAGTGTAGTTGTACTAGTTGATGCCGCTGAAGGTCCTATGCCGCAAACAAAGTTTGTTGTTGGTAAAGCGTTAAAAATAGGTCTTCGTCCAATAGTAGTAGTGAATAAAGTGGATCGTTCTGATGCGCGTGCCGATGAAGTAATAAACGAGGTTTTTGATCTTTTCTCGGCTTTAGATGCGACTGATGCTCAGTTAGATTTCCCAATTCTTTATGGTTCTGGTCGTTTTGGTTGGATGAGTGATTCTTCTGATGGTTCGCGAGATCAGGGTATGGTACCTCTTTTAAATCTTATAGTAGATCATGTTCCTCCTCCTGTTATTAGTGAAGGAGAATTCAAAATGATAGGGACTATTTTGGAAAAAGATCCATTTTTAGGTCGTATTGTAACAGGGCGTATTCATTCAGGGACAATTAAATCGAATCAAAATATCAAGGCACTCAGTCCTGATGGTGCTTTGGTTGAAGTCGGTCGTGTTTCCAAGATTCTCGCTTTTCGTGGCATTGATCGCCAGCCAATAGATGAAGCGCATGCTGGAGATATAGTCTCTATCGCAGGCTTGGTTAAGGCGACTGTTGCTGATACTTTTTGTGATCCTTCGATTGACGAGCCATTAAAGGCACAACCTATCGATCCTCCAACTGTGACGATGACATTCGGTGTCAATGATTCCCCTTTGGCTGGGACTGAAGGAGATAAAGTGACGAGTCGTATGATACGGGATCGTCTTTTCAAGGAAGCAGAAGGCAATATTGCTCTGAAAATTGAGGAAAGTAGTTCAAAGGATGCCTTTTTTGTATCTGGTAGGGGAGAGCTTCAACTTGCTGTTTTGATTGAAACTATGCGTCGTGAGGGTTTTGAGTTAGCGGTGTCACGTCCTCGTGTCGTAATAAAAAAAGAAGGCGATTCTCTTTTGGAGCCTATTGAAGAAGTGGTTATTGATGTCGATGAGGAACATTCTGGGGCGGTTGTACAGAAAATGACCTTACATAAATCGGAAATGATAGAATTACGTCCCTCTGGTACAGGGCGTGTTCGTCTTGTATTTCTCTCTCCTACGCGTGGTTTAATAGGATATCAATCACAATTAATGACCGATACGCGCGGTACTGCTATTATGAATCGTTTGTTTCACTCATATCAACCGCATAAAGGAGAAATAGGGGGGCGTAGTAACGGTGTTCTTCTCTCTAATGAAGAAGGCAAAGTCGTTGCATATGCGTTATTTAATCTTGAAGATCGTGGTTCTATGATTGTGGAGCCTGGTGATAAAGTATACCAAGGGATGATAGTTGGGATTCATACTCGAGAAAATGATCTAGATGTTAATGTGCTAAAGGGTAAGAAATTAACTAATATGCGTGCTTCAGGTAAAGATGAAGCTGTTAAGTTAGTCCCTGCTGTTAAGATGACTTTAGAGCAGGCTTTGTCGTGGATACAAAACGATGAACTAGTTGAGGTAACCCCGAAATCCATTCGTCTGAGAAAAATGTATTTAGATCCTAATGAACGTAAAAGAAAAGGTAAGTCGGTAAATTTGGAATATAATGTTTGACGTTTTTCTTTGTAAAAATACCTATAGCATGGATGTATGATCTTAGTTAGGAAAGAAATCACCTATTCGATTAAAAAATAAGTGATTCTCGAAATTTTCTATAAGAATGGTTGTTGTATTTAAAGAGTGATATGTAGAAAGGATAAGAGGGATGGTACAATTAAATGAAATTTCCTTAGGTTCTAATTCGCCAATAGATGTGAATGTTTTCATCGAAATTTCTCTTGGTGGATATCCTATTAAATATGAAATGGATAAAAAAAGTGGCGTCCTTGTAGTAGATCGTTTTATTTCTACCCCTATGCTTTATCCAGGTAATTATGGTTTTATCCCAAATACGCTTTCTGATGATGGTGATCCAGTTGATGTAATTATGTATAGCTCAGAACCTATTTTACCGGGTTCTGTTATAAGTACTCGCCCTATAGGGGTGATGAAAATGGAAGATGATGGAGGAATAGATGAGAAAATACTTGCTGTCCCATCAAAAAATATAACCAGCTTATACGATTCCATTCAGAGTTATGAAGATGTTCCCAATGCTTACTTGCAAAAGGTGGAACATTTCTTCAAGCATTATAAAGATCTTGAAGATGGGAAATGGGCTAAACTAGATGGTTGGGAAGGAGTTAACAGTGCTCATAAGATCATATTAGAGGCTGTAAAAAGGGGGATCAAAGAGTAAGAGAGTCGTTGTTTTGTAATAATTCAGTAATTTCTTTACAATCTTTATCGATGTAGATTATTTTTAGAGGAGAGGATTGCTTGGAAAGCATTCGTAAGGAGGATTTGCTAAGAGCTAATTTCTTAGCAAGCATGGCAAGCATTGCTTTATTAGCTTTACCTTTTTGCGGAGTAGCAGTCACTTTTATTTTCATATGAATGGTATCGCTGGTGTCTTTGGGGATTTCCAAGGATGCTATGCCACTTTTTTTTGCATTAGGAATAAGGCGAACAATAACATTGCACATAAGGTATATCCTATTTTTAAAAAGATACCTTACTACAGTATAAGGAATTTCAAAAAACACTGTAGGATATATATCACGGTTAGGAGAATTATAGGGGATAAATCGATTCTTTTCCACTCGACTCCCAATGAGGGCGTGAATCTTCTTATCGGTATTAAGAATGGCTCTGTAAAACTATAGAGCAATTGTCTAGCTGTTTGTACAAAAAAATTCAGGGGATTGATTATATCATAGGTATAGAGGAATGAGAATACAATTCTTGTGATTACAATATTCGCATATAATTCTAAAAGTAGGAGCAGAATTTTAAAAAGAAAGTTCATTTGATTTTTCCGTAATGTCTCAAGTGATTAGCATCTTTTATATAGGGGAATAATAGGAAAAAACCAAGTTATTCCCCTTTATTATGTATGAGAAAAATAAAGATTATTGATGTTTCAAAATGTATTTATCTCATGCAATGAGAGTATTCTTTAAAAAGATGAATAAATAGCGTTTTATTAATTTATTAAACGATACTGAATTATTTTACAGGTAACATGGTGCAGTAGTAATATTGTCTATCTAAGGTACAATGTTAGCAGATTGATTCCAGTCATGATAAACATAGAAATGAGTAAAATTATTTGATTTTTCTGTATATTATAGTTTATTTTTTCCGATTTTTTTTTACTGTTAGTTTCAATGTTTTCTTCAATCAAGTCTCTTAACATTTGTATTGATGAAAATGACCGTATATTCTCGTTTTTCAATAAAGAATACGCAGCACTTGCTTCGTACAGTTCGTTGGAGATATCGGCACGAAATTCCCGTATATCAATCAATTTTTATACTTAAATCATTTTTTATAGTAGGGTATCTTTTGAAGAGATTGCATTGCTTGGTTTTTTTACAGAGCATTTGCTATTTTTAGGCTTTGAATTTTCCGAAGAATCCAACTGATTTTCCTATTATTTTTTATTCTCAAAACTATAGCACAAAATAGAAATAAGCAACATGTTACTACCACATGGAATAATATCAACCATCATTGTATGGTTGAGATTCTTATTATTTTAAAGAATTAAATTTCATAATTACAGTGGAGAATATTTTATATCGATTTTTCTTGAAATAATTATTTCAAATAATCAATATTATCAAATGTAATAAAATACTTCGTTTTATATTTTTATAATATCGACTAATAAAAATTAGATCTATTAACCTTAATAAGTTTATTTTTATTAAAATATACAATATAAATTACTTTATCAGAACTAGGTAAAAAAATTCGTGTAGATCATTTATTCTCTCTACAATAATGGATCCAGTACAATTACATCATAAATAGGGAGAGATATTGGTTAAAAACCAATAAATATTAGATAAGTGAATTGATTTAGTAACACAGAGATCTCTTTTCTAATCCTATAAAGGTGAATGTTCTTATAAGGATATTTGATAATAGGTGGGCAATTTTTGATGAATAACTATAACATAAAACATGTACGGCAATGTCTTGATGATATGCGGCGTAAGCTTTTAGATTGTAGTGTGCAGAATAAACTACTAAATTTTCGCATGGATCAACAATCTGTATTACGAATTTTTAATACATCACCTAATCAATTATATCAGCAGATTTTTAGGGAAGAAGTTATGCAGTTTATGCCGCTTCCTATGCCTACTAAAAAACAGGCTCAAGCATATGGTTTTGCAGATACTGGTAATCATCATACTATAGATGAATCTACGTGGATTGAAAAATTAGGTTTAAGTATTAATTATGATCTTCCTATAGAATATGATTCTGATGATGAAAAAAAAAATTATCAAGTACTTCAAAAGGTAAGGGATTTAATTGTTGAAGATATAAAGACCTCTAATGACTTAGTAGATATAAGAGAGATAGAGAAGAAAATAGAGATTAGTTTACAGAAATTGACTTCTATCATACAGAATTATGGTTATGCAGATATAGAAGACTTAGAAAGGGCAATTAAAGAAAATAAGCCTTTAAAACCACCTCATTTTCAAAACAATTTATCAGATAATCAAATACAAACCGCGTACTTTCAAGATAAATTAGAGAGCATTTTACGATTAATAAATGAAAAATCACAGATTTCTATAAAAGAAACTGGGACTTCTATACTGTATATTGTATTGGGTTTTCTTGAGTGGTATGAGATAGATGATTATGATAATCCACGACTAGCGCCTTTGTTTACGATTCCCGTTGCGCTAGAAAAGAGGAGTTCTACCTCGCAACCAGGACTTACTCAATATCACTTGCGTTATACAGGTGAAGAAATAATCTTAAACCTTTCGTTAAAAGAAAAGCTACAAAGTGATTTTGGAATTATCCTGCCAGCAATTGCAGAAGGTATGTGGCCAGAAGATTATTTCCTGCAAATTCAAAAAATTATAGAAGAGAGCAAGTCACATTGGGCAGTACGTCGTTATGGTGTGCTAGGATTACTAAATTTTAGCAAAATGTTGATGTATCTTGATCTTGATCATCTACGCTGGCCAGAAGGAGAGGATAATATCCTCAATCATGATATTATCCAGCGTCTTTTTATTGCACAATCATGTGATCACGATAAGGACAATGCCTCTTCTAATCAGAATATAGAATATAAGATTGATGAGATAGAAGACATTCATCAGCGTTGTCCATTGATTGATGATTCTGATAGTTCACAACATAGTGCTGTAATTGATGTGATAAATGGTAAAAATTTAATAATAGAAGGCCCTCCTGGAACAGGAAAATCACAGACTATTACCAATATTATTGCTGCTGCAATGTTGCATGGTAAAAAAATATTGTTCTGTGCTCAGAAGATGGCTGCTATTGAAGTGGTCAGACATCGTTTGGAAAAGGCTGGCTTGGGAGAGTTTTGTCTTGAATTACATAGTCACAAAGTGCATAAACGTGCGATTCTTGATGATCTTCGTAAACGTATTGATAATAGGAATATAAAGACAGTTCCTCAAGAAATTGATGTAGAAATCACACGTTATGAAGAATTAAAGGGGCAATTAAATCAATATGCTCAAGAGATTAATCAGATTTGGAAAAACACTGAGTTAAGCATTCATCAGATTTTGATGGGAGCCGCTCGATATCGTCATAATCTACCTTTAGATCCTGTACAATTGCATGTAGAAGGATTGTCAGGAGAAAATGCAGATCGTTTGCTACGTTCGCGTCTAGAAGATCAAATAAAGGCATTTAAGGATGTTATTGTAGAATTTCACAAACAAGCAGGGGAAAGTATGGAATTGATGAATCATCCTTGGTATGGTGTTCACAGTTCTGATATTCATATACTAAATTATAATAAAGCGCTTTCTTCTTTAGAGAATTGGCAGTCTGCTCTTATTAAATGGCAGAAGGATCACGAGGTTTTTTTAAATAGGTATGGTGTTCAAAATCAACGACAGCGATTGTTGTATTGGCAAGGACAGTTACTTGCTGCAGTTGATCAAGTGCCTTCTTTGCCGCGAGTAATTTGTTTTAAGGCATTCAAAAAATTAGAGGATTCTTCTATTGCATCTATTAAACAATGGATCGTAGATTTTAGTCATCTGCAAGATGATTTCAATGATATCAACATTCATCTAGATCCTAAAAAATTAGAGGAGTTGAAAGTTGGCAAGGATATACCATATTTCCCTGATTTATCGGGAGAATTTGGTATTAGTGCAGAAAGTTCTTTTAAAGATATTCGCAATACTATCTCTTCTTTGCAGAAGATGATGGTGTCATGTGAGAAGTACTGGGAATCTTTTTCAGGATTGATGCAGTGTTTTCCTCCAGTTTTTTCGCAGAAGATTCTTCCTAATCGTCAAGGTTTTGAAAATGCGGTTTTGCTCATGGAATTAGCAGTGGAGTTGCCGGTATCGTTATTGCGTTTAAGAGATGATTTCTTCAATAACAGCGGCATAGACTCTGTATTGGAAGAGCTATTTGAACGATTAGATTCTTTGAAGATTCTTCAGGAATCTTTAGACGATGTCTTCAATATGAAAAAATTACCAGATGCACAAGTTTTGCAAGACCTTAATAAGGTATTGCACTCAGCAGGATTATTATCTTCGTGGTGGGGTGCATCATGTAAAAAAGCCAAAGCATCTCTTCTTAGTTTAGCGAAAAATCCTGGTATTTCTTGGAAAAAACTATACGCCCAATTGCCCAATGCTTATCAGTTTGCAGTTGAAAAAGAAAAGCTTGAGAAGAGGAATTTTGGCAATACATTAGGAGAGCATTATCGTGGTTTATCCACGGATATAGTAGCGTTGAAGAATATAAGAGAGTGGTATCGCAAGGTTCATCAAATTTGGAAGGATAATTCCAGCTTAGATGATGCTCTTATTAATGGCTTTTTAATGTTGGATAGCCAACTTTTCAAAAGGATTCAAAAACTTCATTGTGACGAATTAAGTAAGAAAATAACCAAAGTTTTTGGACGGATTCAAGAGCTTGAGCAATTTTTACCTAAACAAAAAGAATTACAAAATCGTTCTGCTCTCTTTGTTGGAGAAGGGAATGTTTTTGATTCTCTGATTCAAAGATTGTCTCATAATTTTGATCCTTGGCAAAATTGGTTCAAGGAAGATGAAATACTCTTACAAGAAGCTCAAGAGTTCAGTGCAAAACTACATAAAATACGCGAAAAAAATATTGTATTGGCAGAAGAATCATTAATTAAAAAATTTTTTGGAGAGGAAATTAAACTTAGTGTTTTTGATTCGAATACTAAAGAATCCAATAAATCTTTAGCTGTTATCAATAGCACATTGGAATTCGCACATTCTATAAGAGAACGGGTTTTATTTGATGAATTGATCCAAGGAATTAATCATATTGATGACCATACAATCTATAATAGTTTTATCAAAGATCTCAAAAATTTGAGAATGATTTGGCAACAGCAGGTTAAAACACAAGAAGATTTTATAGAAGATACGCAATTGGATATGGCGCAGTGGGCAGCACGTTGTAATGATGAGCTTGTTAAATTAATTTCACGTAATTCTGAGGCTATCAAGAAACCACGTTGGTTAAATGGATGGGTAAACTTAATGCATATGGTTCAAGATATGCAGGATAAAGGGTTAAAGGAAATCCAAGCAGCAATCTTTAATAATAGTCTTGATGTTAAGTATTTAGAATCTAGTTTGCTGGCTGCTATATATCATCAACTCTCTCAGGAGATTTTAACCGAAAAACCACATTTAATGCATTATTCGGCTGTTCAATTTACTGCAAAACAAGAAAGATTTCGCGAATACGATAAGCGATTACAATTTCTTCAAAGACAACGTATTGCGAGCGTAATTGGCAATCAGAAAATTGCTCAAGGTATTTCAGGTGGATTGAAGTCTGATTATACCGAATTATCGTTGATTCGCAGTGAATTAGGGAAGAAAAATCGAAATATACCGATTCGACAGTTGATTTCTCGAGCTAAGAATTCACTTCTTCAGTTAAAGCCTTGTTTTATGATGAGTCCTATGTCTGTAGCTAATTATCTAGAGCCTAAGGATGTCAAGTTTGATCTTGTGATTATGGATGAATCTTCGCAAATCAAACCAGAGGATGCTTTAGGTGTTATTGCCCGAGGGAAGCAAATTGTTGTTGTGGGAGATCCGAAACAGTTACCTCCTACACGATTCTTCGATCATGATAATGATCAAGAAGATTATGATGAAGAGGTAGCGGCGGTTAGTCAAACAGAGAGTATCCTGGATGCATTATTGCCTCTATTTTCGATGCGCCGTTTGCAATGGCATTATCGATCACTGAATGAAAATTTGATCGCTTGTTCAAACTATTATTTTTATGACAATAGCTTGATCGTTTTCCCTTCTCCGTATACTAGTGTGGATAGATATGGTGTTGGATTTACCCATGTAAAAAATGGTGTAGTCGTTGATCAAGGTAATCCTGAAGAAGCTCGAGTTATTGCGCTTGCTGTAAAAGATCATGCTCTGCGTTATCCTGAAGAATCTTTAGGAGTGATAGCAATGAATGCTAAACAACGTGATCTGATTGAAAGTACCATTAATAAATTATGTCGCAAAGATAGTGAAGTAGAAAAAGCGATTAGCAAATTGCGGATGCATGCAGATCCTTTCTTTATTAAAAATCTAGAAAACGTTCAAGGAGACGAGCGTGATAGAATTTTCATTTCGTTTACTTATGGTCCGCATGAGCCTGGTGGGCGTGTTTTCCAACGTTTTGGTCCCATTAATTCAGATATTGGGTGGAGGCGTCTTAATGTCCTTTTTACCCGTTCTAGAAGACGCATAGAGGTTTTTAGTACGATGCGATATTTAGATGTGGTAGTGGATATAGATTCGAAGCTTGGTATTCGGGTAATGCGTGACTTTTTACATTTTGCTGAAACAGGATATATGGAGCATTCCCTTAAAACCAAGACTAACAAGCAGGATAGTGATTTTGCTGTGTCTGTTGTAAATGAGCTTGAAAAAACAGGTTTTGCTTGTGATTCTCAGTTGGGAGATATGGGCTTTTCTATTGATGTGGTTGTACGCGATCCAAATAATCCAGGACATTATTTGATGGGGATTGAATGTGATGGTGCAATGTATAATTCTGCGAAATCTGCACGCGATAGAGATCGTTTGCGACAAGAAGTTTTAGAACGGATGGGATGGCGTATCCGACGTATTTGGTCGGTAGATTGGTTTAGCAATCCGGATGAAGTTATTGAACCCATCATTCGTGAGCTACGCGAATTGATATCCCAAAAATCGTCATCTACTAGAGAGTGAGGGGGGAGAAAGTATTGCTGGTGGTTCATTTACATAACATTACCTATACTGAGAGCAAAGGAATGCTTCATGGAATAGAGTAAACATGGCAATTATGCGTTTGTTGAAACAATGTTCGGGATGTTAACAAAATAAGAAGAATATTCATAAAATTTTTTGTATATTTTAAAAAGTAACTGTCATAAGAGCTTGGTTGATAATAATTTTAAATACTAGTGTTTTTCACTGACTGGAATATTCATTTATTCTTTATCGACGAGTAAATTGATAAGAAAATTAAGATAGTACTACTCGTACCTGTAAAAATTTCTGGAATATCAACTATTGTTTGTAAAAACATAATTACAGATAGAACAAATATAGAATAATAGGATCCATGTTCAAGATATTTGTACTTATTTAATATACCTTGCTTGAGCATCAAAAGTGTCATAGAACGAACATATATAGCACCAATTGTTAAGCCGATGACTATGATGAAAAAATTCTTGGTAATGGCAAAAGAACTAATAACACCATCAAGTGAAAGACTGGCGTCAATTATTTCAAGATATAAAAACAAGTTCAATCCATGTTTCCCGTGCGTAACATTATTGGAAGAGTCACTAGATAGTACGCTCTCTAAAAAATTAATACCATAGAATATGATAATAGCGGCAGTAGAAGAGGATACAAACGAGTACATCTCATTTGTAGGTAGTATATTTGATATTCCAAAAATAATTGATAAAACGATAAAAATCTTTATCCCTTTAATTTTAGAAAGATGCGACATAGCAATTTCTAAGAAATGAATCCAGTGCAGCTTGTTCTGGCTATTAAAAAAAAACGTCAGACTGACCATCATCAGAAATGTACCACCAAATCCTGAAATAGGTACATGAGCCTGAGAAATGATTTTTAAGTAGTCTTGAGGGGAATATATTGCCAGATTCATCGCTTCAATAGGATTAATTGTCGATACAATGCAAACAATCATAATTGGAAATATGATGCGCATGCCGAATACCGCTATTAATATTCCCCAAGTAAGAAATCTTTTTTGCCAGATAGAAGACATTTTTTGTAGATTTTTTGCATTGAGAATAGCATTTTCGAAAGAGAGAGAGATTTCTACTACTGCCAGTATTATGCAGATATATACTGTGGAAATTGTTCCAGATAACGTGTGCGTAAACTGCCACCCGATCCCAAGACCGCATAAAAATCCCGCGACTGTGACGAGAATAGCCCATCGGAAATGATGGATAAGACTTGCATATAATGAATTGCTTTTCATTTATAATTTCTAAAAAATAGTATTGCTAAAAAAATTTATATAAAAATATGAAAAATACTCACGAAGGATAGCAACAACACAGGGTGATTGCAAATATTTATCGGGTATGTGATAAATTCAAAAATAAAAAATACACAATAATCTAGGGCGTACAGATGCATTTTGAGGATTGTTGTTATTATTTATCAGATGTTAAAGTAGCTCTACTCTTCTTTCTTGTGCAGAATGAAAGCCAGAAAGACGAACAAGATTTATCATATTTTCTTAAGACTTTTGCCCCGTATGCCGCAATATATCAGAAAACCAAGGTGTATTTGTATCAAACACTCTACCGCCACGGATATCCTCAAACTTGATGATTCGTAAAATATTATTTTCTCTCTCATCTTCTCCTGTAACACCAGATATACCAGAGATAGCACTGTCCACCGCAAGGACAACCATTTTCTTTATGAGACTTAAGTCTTCTGATCCAGAAGGAGCAGAGCGAGCAAAATATCCTGATTTCTGTACAATTGAACGCTCTGCCTTGATCATATTTGCAAATTTATCAGCAAACCAAGAGCCAACATTCATTTTATCAAGAAGAATATGGCCAAAAGAATCTCGCTTAATTTTTTCACCAGATGATAAACGATTATCCATGATAACATCGCGACAAGCACCTTCAGATACAAAAATAGCAACTGATCCCTTCTTTTCCATAACCTTGCTGAGACGTTCAATCTCCACTTCAAGATTAAAAGACATCTCAGGTAAGTAAACACCATCTATCCCTTTAAAATCAGGAGAAAAAATAAATCCGTCGATATAGTTTCTATCTTGAATCATATTCAGGTAGCAATGAGCAGAATAAGCTGTCAACCAACCACAATTTCTCCCCATGACTTCGTGTATAATAAGACTTCGAGGTGTTGCGCTACGTTCATTAGAGATATTATCAAAAAAGCATGCGCTAACTTGAGCTGCCGTTAAAGCACCTAAAGATTGATGTATTGGAATAATGTCATTGTCGATTGTTTTTGGTAATCCCACAACAGTAATATTATAATTTTTTTCTTTAAGATAACGAAGAAGATCACAAGCCGTTGTATTAGTATCGTCTCCTCCTATCGTATGGAGAATAGTAACACCACTTTGCATAAGATGATGAGCCGATACTTCTAATGGGTTCTCATCTTTCTTAATTAACCCTCGTTTAATACAATCAGAAAAATTCGTGAGTTTTACACGACTATTTCCTATAGGAGAACCACCATAAGATAGCAATTGCTCTGCATTCTGACGCATATCTTCAGTAATGGTAATCTTATCATCTAACAGTAGCCCCTGATATCCAAAGCGGTAATAAATCAACTCTGCTTTGGGTAGAATCTTATTATAGTGGTTAATCAGCATGCCAATGATCGAAGATAAACATGGAGCAATGCCCCCAGCCGTTAAAAAAGCTACTTTATGCGCTACCATATCTTTTTCCAAAAAAGAAAGAACACCCGTAAGAATCCACATATCCAAATTAGAGATATATGACAAAAATTCCACCATTTATAAAACGATCACAAGAATATCTCAAGATGGAAAAATAATGTACTACTAATAAAAAACATTAATTGTATTGATGATACAATTACGATAAGAATTATAAAACATTGTTCTCGGCAATTTTCCTATGCGTTTTTTATAATTATATGCTTCATAAGTTGTGAGAATCAATAGCATTCCTGAAAAGGATAACAGATATTATGTAAATTCAAAAATACCTTTTTCAGGAAAAAACTATACGTTAAAACGAAAATGCAAGATGTCACCATCTTTGACGATATACTCTTTTCCTTCATCGCGTGCTTTTCCAGCTTCCTTTGCGGCATTTTCTCCACCCATTGCTACGTAATCTTTATAGGAAATGGTAAGAGCACGTATAAATCCTTTTTCGAAATCAGTGTGGATGACTCCTGCTGCTTTTTGAGCATTAGTGCCTCGAGGAATTGTCCATGCACGAGTTTCTTTGGGACCAACTGTAAAATATGTTATCAAGTCAAGAAGTCGATATCCAGATCGAATCAGTAATTCAAGTCCTGATATAGAAATGTCTAGTTCTTCCATAAACAAGGCGCGTTCTTCCTCTGGAAGTTGTGATATTTCAGCTTCAATAGCTGCAGAGATTATAATCATTTCGGCATTTTGTTGTGATGCTAATCTTTGAACTGCTTCCGTGTAGATGTTGCCTTTTTTACAATCATGTTCTGAAACATTGCAAATATAAAGTATAGGTTTTGCGGTCAAGAGATTGAGACTTTTAAAAATAGGTATTGCATCAGAATCAAGAGATTCTAACAAACTGCGGACAGGTTTTCCTTCTTCTATTAGGCGTAAAGATGAAGAAATAATGGATTGAAGCAAAACAATTTCTTCAGATTTATGATTTCTATATTTTTTATTCTTTTCAAAAAGGCGTTCAAGCCTCTCAAGGTCAGAGAGCATTAATTCTGTTTCTATTGTTTCAATATCATTAATAGGATCAATCCGACCTTCAACATGAATAATATTTTCGTCTTTAAAACAACGCAATACATGGATAATGGCATCTACTTCACGAATATGAGCAAGAAATTGATTGCCCAGTCCTTCGCCTTTTGATGCACCACGCACTAGGCCAGCAATATCAACAAAGGACATACGCGTAGGAACTAAATCTTTTGATTCGGCAATTTCAGCTAATTTATGCATTCGAGGATCAGGAACAGCTACTTCACCAGAATTGGGTTCAATCGTACAAAAAGGATAATTTGCTGCTTGAGCCGATGCCGTACGCGTTAATGCATTAAAAAGAGTTGATTTTCCAACATTAGGAAGCCCTATGATACCACATTTAAAACCCATAAATATTTGTCCTCTTAAAAAATATCTTTCCTTTATGAAGCAAAGCATTGGCATTAGATCAAGGATAAGATTGAATTTTCTAAGCCTTTTATAGGAATTTATTATATGGCTTATACGCAAAATTCAAAAAGATCAGCATATGTACTTGTAGAATATAATAGCCTAACAATCAATTATCATATTTCTATTCGTTATTTAAGAATTCTATTTTCGAACTGATACAATGTGGTTTAAAAACGAAACATCTTCTCTTTTAGCTAGTAGGGGAAGAGATCGAGCGATATTATCAATGATAGGCAATAAAAAATATCTTTCGGGAGAAGAAAAGTTACCTAATACGTGTCTAATGATATGTGCTGTGTCTGGAGGGCGACCAATTCCAATGCGAAGACGTTTGTAATTTTTTCCGCATTTTTCACTAATGGATTTTAAACCGTTATGTCCAGCATCGCCACCTCCGGTTTTTAAACGTAATGTACCAAAGTCAAGATCTAAGTCATCGTGAATAACCAAATAGTTTTCAAGGTTAGGAAGTTTAT
Organism: Candidatus Liberibacter asiaticus; assembly: GCF_000590865.3. Lineage (NCBI taxonomy): Bacteria > Pseudomonadati > Pseudomonadota > Alphaproteobacteria > Hyphomicrobiales > Rhizobiaceae > Liberibacter > Candidatus Liberibacter asiaticus. The sequence continues at coordinate 107,157 of NZ_CP010804.2, read as the reverse complement.
AAAAGTTCATTACCTCTAGAAGAGATTGTCCAGATAAATTCATAAAGGTTTGTGGTTTTATCAGAATTGTCCGTAAGCCATCAAGTTGTCCTTCGGATATTTCAGCATGAAATTTTTTTTTCCAAGCGGGAAAAAAATGAAATGAGTGGATTCTATCAATACACATAAAACCAATATTATGACGGTTTTCACAGTACTCATGTCCAGGGTTTCCAAGACCAGCGACGATGAACATAAAAAATCTCCTCTGGTTAACAATTCAGGTTTATATTTTGTCTGAAATTTTAAAATATTTTTATAGCTTGATTTGCAGTACGATAAAAACAAAATCATCGTTTTATGAAAAACTGATTGCTAAAATTATACTATATCGGGCGAGAGTGTAACCTCTTGTAATAGCATAGAATTATTTTTTTATCCCAAATTTAAAAAATATTTTAATCGCGGATTTGCTTCTCTATGAGATTACATGGAAAAATTTGAAAAGTAATGTCGGCCATGAAATATAATTTTCAATATATCGTTTGTATGATTATAGCGATTCTGAAAAATGCGAACTAACAATTAACTTTTCCAGTATAGCTTTTAGTTTTGATATATAGGTAAGTTAATTTCTTTTGAGGATCGCTGTGAGTGTACAATCATTTATAAAATGGGCTAAAAATGCCAAACTACAAGAAAGAATCAGTATTGCCCGTATTTTAGGTAGAACGTGGTGTATGGAAGAGCTGTTAGATCAGGAAAAAGATTCTTTGGTTTTAGCAATGATGCATTTGCTTGATGATCCTTCTTCAAGAGTGCGTTTGTCTCTGGCGCGCGCAATAGCGTTGTCTGATACTGCACCTAAGCATGTCGTGCTTGCTCTCAGTGAAGATCATCCTGATGTATCGGGCACTATAATCCTGCATTCTCCTGTTCTCAAGGACAATGATCTTGTTGATCTTATCGGTCGAGGCAATAAGTTGACATCTATTTTTGTAGCTTCTCGTCATAAGTTATCGCATGTTGTGGTAGAAAATTTAATAGAAACGGGGTGTGTAGATAATATTGTAGCTCTACTAGGGAATAAGTCGGTTTTCTTATCCAATTCGTTATTAATGCAGATAGTAGAGCGTTTTTGTCATGACGCAAGCATAAGAAACCTGCTGTCATTGCGTACGGATTTGTCCTTAAAAGCGCGATATCTCTTAATGAAAAGTGTGTGCAACGTGCTATCTCAGTCAAAAATTGTACAAAAAAGCATTACTTTTCGTCGTACTCAAATTCTTTTTGAAGAAAGTATGAGGGTAGGTATCCTTGAAATGATATCCCATGTACGTGATGTGCAAGCTCTACGCGAGTTAGTCGACCTTTTGCACGATGATGGACAGTTGACACCAGCTCTTTTGATTTATGCTATCATGATCGGCGCTATTGATTTTGTTTCTGTCATTCTCGCAAATATTGCGGAATATAGCACGGATCGAGTTTATTCCATCCTCTCTACAGGTGGATTTCATGTTATTTGTGCTTTATATGAGTTGGTGGGACTCTCTCCTGAGATTAGTGAAATTTTTGTTGAAGCCACGATGATTTGGCGCGAACTAGCTGTTGGATCCACTGTCATGGAGCCTGGGATTATAGCAGAAAAATTATTGGAAAGAATGCGAAAAAGAAACATCAGTGGTTTGCCTGCAGGAGAACTATTGGAAATGGTCGAAAGAATATATTTGGACGTGAATAGAAGATTTGTCCGTTCAATGGCAACTCGATCTTCTCGACTGATTGCAGCGGCATAAAATAGAAAGTCAACCGTAATCAGTGAGATCGCGCTTCCTCAAACATGTTATTGTGCTATATAAAAAGTATAAATTCCTATTTTTTATCCTAGATTAGCTGTACACTACTATTTTATTAAACGGCAATCTTGGGATAAAATTGATAGGTAAGCATAAGGTAATTCCCAAACATCGCATTAAGATGCAATAATCGTTTTTCCTTCTATAGAAGAGTAATTTGATATCAAGTCAAAAATTGCTAGATATTTTTTCTTTATTTTCCTTTATCGCCATAATAGATTCTTTCCAAATTACCGCGATCAGCGCCATGAGTACTGGTCCGATAAATAGCCCTAGCAATCCCATGGTTCGTACACCTCCAACTAAACCAAAAAAAGTCGGAAGAAATGGTAGTTTGATAGGTCCTCCTACAAGGAATGGTCTGAGTGTTTTATCGACGATAAACAATTCGATTGCCCCCCAAAGGAAGAGACAAGTGGCATTAAAAATATTCCCTTTTATAAGAAGATAAATTGACACGGCTGTAAATGAAATAGGCGCTCCACCAGGGATCATAGCCATTATAGCAGTAATAACTCCTAAGGCAACGTGCGAGGGAACACCTGCTAACCAATATGCACTTCCTAGGACTAATCCTTCCCCAATCGCGATAATTGTCATACCTAGAAAGGTTGATCTAATCACCTTAGGAACAATTCTAGAGATCTTTTTCCAATATGCAGGAAAAAGATGTTCGCCCAAAGAATCTAACTGTTGAGAGATGGAAAATCCATCACGATAAAAAAAGAATAATGCGATAATCATAAAAATGATAGACAAACAATAATCAAGAAAGATCATACCGAAACGAGAGGCAAATCTTGGTATAAAATCAATGCCGTTTGTTTTTAAAAAGGTTTCAGAAAGAATTTTGAGGCTTTGAGGATGAGAAAGATGCTTTGTCCATAATTCTGAAGCCCACATACCACCAGGGATGTCAGATAACCAACGGGGAACAGGAATACCATGTTGATTTGCTAATACTACTTTTGATACCAATTCTTTCATCTCTAACATTCCATAATAAAATAGAAATAAAAGAGGAACAATAAATAAGCACATCACTGATACAGTGGCGATTACCGCTAAAAAAGTAGAAGATTCTTCTTTTTTTGATATAAATGAGCTGTATATCGGCCAGCTCGTGAAACCGATAATAAGAGCAGAGAGAACAGGGGCAAAAAATCCTTTGAGAAAATAAAGAGACACCAGAATTATAAACATAATCATCCAGCGCATTATTCCTTGAGGGTTCAACATTGTTTCTCTCATGTAGGTGTACCTTTGCCGATTTTTTTATGTTGGTAATCACTCAATCTTGTATAGCATGAAGCTACTAGAAAGATAAGCGTATATTCTCTTCTATCAATCTATAGATGAATATAACGCTTAAATATACCAATGAGCAATAGTAAGTTTTCCAATCTTAATATTTGCTATTTTACTTTTTTGATTAGGTACCTACATCATCTATAAAACTTGCCCTTTCTTGAATAAATTTAAAGCGTTCGTCTGCTTTAGTGCCCATTAATTTATTGATCGAATCTTGAGTATCTTTCAGAGAATTAAGATCTTTATTAATTTCTACACGCAGAAGAGTGCGCTTATTAGCGTCCATCGCTGTTTCTTTCAACTGAGATGCCAACATTTCTCCCAGTCCTTTAAAGCGACTTATCTCTATTTTTCCCTTTCCGTGTTTCTTAAATTCTTCAAGAATTTTTTGTTTGTGTTCTTCATCGTGCGCATACACTGACTTCGTGCCTTGAGTAATTCTAAACAAGGGGGGGGAGATTAAGAAAAGATGCTTCTGTTCAATAAGATCGTACATTTCTTGGTAAAAAAAAGTCAAAAGGAGAGAGGCAATGTGAGCTCCATCGACATCAGCATCTGTCATAATAATAACTTTTTCGTAGCGTAGATCTTCCTCTCGATATTGTGATCTCGTACGACATCCCAAAGCTTGAACGAGATCCATAATTTGCTGATTATTCCGAATCTTTTCTGATCCAGCACTTGCAACATTAAGAATTTTTCCACGCAATGGTAGTACGGCTTGATTACTGCGATTTCTTGCTTGTTTCGCTGAACCACCTGCTGAATCTCCTTCTACAATGAAGAGTTCTGTCCCATGCGCTATATTTTGTGAGCAGTCTGCTAATTTACCTGGTAGGCGGAGTTTACGTATCGCTGTTTTGCGATTGACTTCCCTTTGTTTGCGTCTTCTCAAACGCTCTTCAGAGCGTTCAATTACCCATTCTAATAATTTTGTTGCTTCAATTGGATTTTGCACTAAATAATGATCGAAAGGATCGCGTAATGCGTTTTCTACAGTGCGTTGAGCGTCAAGAGATACAAGTTTTGTTTTAGTTTGTCCTGCAAACTCAGGTTCGCGAATAAAGACAGATAAAATGCCAACTGCAGAAATCATGAGGTCATCGCTAATAATAGAAATAGCTCGCTTATTCTGGGTAAGTTCAGCATATTTCTTTATGCCTCGGGTAAGAGCAACTCGGAGTCCTGATTCATGCGTTCCTCCTTCATCAGTCAGAATCGTATTACAATAGGAAGTTATTTCGGGATTCTCTTCACACCAAGCAATAGCCCATTCAACTGTTCCACGATGAGTGCCTTTTTTTTCTGTCTTTCCAGTAAAAATTTCCGAAGAAATCAAAGAGCGGTTCTCTAATTTTGTCTGGAGATATGTTTTCAATCCACCAGGAAAATAGAATTCTTCTTTTTCTGGAATACCATATTTTTCTGCTATTTCTTTGTCGCAAGACCAACATGTTTTGACACGACCCGATAGATAAGCCTTGGATTGTGTCATTTTGAGAAGACGAGCTGCATCGAAACCTGCTTTATCCCCAAAAATTTTAGGATCAGGACGAAACGTTATTCTAGTACCACGTTTGTTGCGTACTTTTTCTTTCTTTTCAAGGGGACTTAAGGGAATGCCACGAGAAAATTTTTGCGAAAAAATAGTATTTTGTCTTGCAACAGTCACATGCAATTCGTCTGATAAAGCATTGACGACTGATATTCCTACACCATGTAGTCCACCTGATATTTCATAAGTAGAATTATCAAATTTTCCCCCAGCATGTAATGTAGTCAGAATAATTTCCAGAGTAGATTTATTTGGGAATTTTGGATGATTTTCTACAGGAATACCACGGCCATTATCGACAACTGTCAGGAATCCATTACCATCAAGGGATACCTCAATAAGATTCGCATAGCCAGCAATCACTTCATCCATTGCATTGTCAATGACTTCTGAAAAAAGATGATGTAATGCCTTCTCATCTGTGCCGCCAATATACATACCTGGTCGCATGCGAACAGGTTCCAATCCTTCTAAGATACGAATCGAAGAAGCATCATAATTATCGGAGGCACTTTGATTCGCAAATGCAGGCGAATCAGGTATTTCACCTGATTTTTTTAATTTCTCAGATGATCCCTGACTTTGCGGTGGTAATGTCGAGAAAAGATCAATACTATCGTCCGTCATGTTATTTCAGCATAATTATTAAGGTTGTCAATCATAGCATCTTCCCGAGCTACGGTTATGTTTATAACCAAGAGAACAAAAAAAAGAAAGTTGTGTGTTAACGTATCTTGTAAATATTTAAGATGAAGGAACGATTCCTTCATTATTATACAATGCATATAGCTATACAGTGTGCGAGAATTACCTCAATTATCTTGATTTATTGTAATATTATACAGTAACTTATTGTTCAAGGGTTGTGGTTTTACGATTAATCCGTCTTTCCACGTGTTTTACTGGACCATCCATACGTCTCAAAATAGGGTCTAAAGCATCTGATTCGAAATGTAATTTATCCATCCTGTGCGCGAGAGTGCTAATAGCCGGGTACAATTCCTTTTGTAATTCTCTTATTTTAAGATTCTCTTCTTTATATTCAGCGAGAAGGGTATTTAATTCCGTAATCCTGTCATCGGCACAGCTACCTAATAAGGTTACTAAAACAGCTAAAATTAATTGTTTTGTTTTAAAGCGCATTTTCTTCCTACGTACCGTGATAATATTTTTTATGAAAAACGTCATTACTTGATCAAAAATTATTTGATGAAAAAGTTATATTTTTTTTATCTAAAATCGGTTATTCAAAGATCGTGAAACTGGTGGTCAAATTATTTTGCCAGAGGATTTTTTCAATTACTCTTTCTCATTTTGCTCAATGGTTTTTACAATTTTCTGTATCGCTTCTTTTAAGTGCAGATATTTCGGCTTCTGTCCTTTTTCCAGTTTATTGGATATTGCCAGGATTTGATTTTCGAAAGATTTTATCTCTGAGAGATTATATTCTATGTCGTCTTGCGTAGACGGATGCATTGATTTATAATACCTGATCTCATTTTCAAATTGAGACCTGATCGCATCTTCATATACATAATCAGAACAACTGCTTAAGAGTGTTAAAAGAGGCAAAAGTAATTGTGTTTTTTTCATTTTACTATACTTTGATAATAGTGCTATAAAACTCGTGATTATTTCAGGAAAAATTACCTAATAAAAAATATATCCTTACTTGACGTCGATTCTGTAATTGTCATAAAATTAAGAGAGGTCTTCCTTCAGTTTCGAAATTTCGTTTGCGCTGTTTTTTATTGGATTTATTTTATCAATTTCGTCGGGATGCCTTTTCAATAGGATATCTGATAACAATTCTTTCAATTCAGGTTTCATTCTCAATTCGTGATATTCAGATTCCATTTTCGAAATTGCATTATGCAAGTTCCTTAGCGCTGTTTGTACTGTATTTATTTTATCCATTGTGTCGGGATACGTTTTAAATAGGGCATCTGATAATGACTTCTTCGATTCTTGACTTTCATATTTCATTTGTTTGAATTGAACAATCGGATCCTTCGGATTGTCGTCACAGCTCCCTAAGAGGGCTAACAAAGGAAAGAGAAATCGTTTTATTTTAAAATGCATTTTTTCTCACTATACTATGGCAATATTTTTTATAAAATTCGTTGTTTTGTAGGAAAAATTATTTGATGAAAAAATTCTATTACTTACTTGTCTAACAAGTATCACTTAAATATGATGGAATCAATAGTCGTAATTCTCTCAGATTCTTTAATTAGAGGATCTCAATAGAAGAAAATATTGTGCTATTGCTCGAGAATCCTAGTCTGTAATGAGGTCAAAAAAGATTCGTGAATTCAGGATTGTTTATAAGCTTTGAAGGAATTGAAGGAGCAGGGAAAACCACTCATATTTCTCTTCTCAAACGTTTTCTTCAAAGGAAGAATTATGATGTTCACGTTACTCGTGAACCAGGAGGGACTCCAGCAGCAGAAGCTGCCCGACATGTGTTATTGTCTTGTGGAGTAGATGAATTCGGTGCTGAAGCCGAAGCTATTGTCTTTGCTGCTGCTCGATTGGATCATGTGGAAAATGTTATTCGTCCTGCTCTCATGGAAGGTAAGATTTTGTTGTGTGATCGTTTTTTGGATTCGTCCTATGCGTATCAAGGGGAACGAGATAGTTCTCAGCATTTATTTTTGGATTCTCTACAAGAAATCTCTGTTCAAGAAGTGATGCCAGATTGTACCATTATTCTTGATCTTCCTGTAGATATTGGACTAAAACGTGTTCAGAATCGATATTCTTTAAGGGAAAGTGCTTGTCTGGATTATTTCGAACGAAAAGATGTGATGATTCATGAAAAAAGACGTCAGATATTTTTAGATATTGCGCGTAATCAGCCAGATCGGTGTCATATTGTTGACTCAGCTCATTCTTTTCAAAGTGTTGCTACTAATATCTTGAATATTGTTTGGGAATTAGTTCAAAAACGTGTTTCTCCTTTATCATCTAAAAAAGATATCTAGCTGTGATAGATCGAGCTTTTGATCCCGTATACAATCAAAGATTATTTGGTCATGAGGATATAGAAAAATTCTTGTCACAGTACTATTGTTCTGGACGTATGCATCATGCTTTGCTTTTTGAAGGGGAACAAGGCATCGGTAAGGCTACTTTAGGATTTCGCTACGCGGGACATGTGTTACAAAACCCTGATTTTAGCAAAGCTCCTGTTCGTATGTGTAATCCTGATCCTTGTTCTCCTTTTGTTAAACAAATGGCTTCGCATGCCTTGCACGATTTTTTGTATCTATCATATTCACTCAATCCTAAGACAGGAAAATGGCGTACAGTTATCACTGTTGATGAGATTCGGCGCATTCGGTACTTTTTATCTCTGACGGCTAATACCGGTTATTGGCGCGTTATCATGATTGATCCTGTTGATGGAATGAATCGCAATGCCGCCAATGCCTTACTCAAATCTTTGGAAGAGCCTCCTCAAAAGGTATTATTTATCCTTATATCCCATGCTTCACCAACGATTCTATCGACAATCCGCTCACGTTGCTTATCTATAAAGTTTAATTCTCTCTCTGAAAATAATTTATACAAAGCTCTTGAGCAATTAAAGATTATGGGCTGGGATTCAAAAAGAGATTTTGTTAAAATTGCTGCTTATGGTAGTGTCGCTAGGGCAATTAAGATTTTGCATTATGATTGTGATAAAATTATTTCCTCTTACATTGATCTCATTCATATTCCCCGACAAGAATATGCTTTACAAAAAATGCAACAAATTGCCGATGAATTATTGTCTCAAGATCAGAAGATAGCTTTTGATTTTCTTATAGAGTTTATCCTGAAAGAGATCTGTAAAAGTGCTAAGGCAGCGGCTTTATCTGGTCAATTAGAAGAAGCAGATCAAATTGCACAAATCTATTTTTCTCTTGTAAAAAGAGTCCATGCTTTTTCTATGTATAATTTGGATCGTAGACAGATGATTTTTCATCTTCTTTCCAAAGCAAGGGAGTGCAATGATCTTTATTTTCGCGATTTCTACGCTATTTGAGTATTCTATTATTTTATGCTAATCTCCAGGAGGTTAATGTAGGATATGTATGGTTTAAAAGGGGTGTTTAATGTGATAAAAGAACGTGAGAAATTATATATCAGTACAGCTATCGCATATCCGAATGCTCAACCACATATTGGACATGCTTATGAGATGATTATAGCAGATGTTTTAGCACGGTTTCATCGTTTGGATGGTTTAGATGTTCTTTTTACAACAGGAACCGATGAGCATGGACAAAAAATTGCAAAAGCAGCACAAAATGCTGGCGTAACGACAAAAGTTTTCGTTGATCAAAACAGTCGTAATTTCCGTGATATGGCAGATGTTTTAGATATTTCATACGATGATTTTATTCGTACAACGGAAAAACGTCATCACGATACATGTCGTATCTTATGGAAAAAAATATCAGATAAAGGTGATATTTATAAAGGTTGTTATTCTGGATGGTATTCGTTGCGTGACGAGGCATACTACAACGATGATGAGGTTTATAAAGGAGCAGATGGTCAGTACTATAATGCCCAACATAATCCTGTTCAGTGGATGGAAGAGGAGGGTTACTTTTTCCGTCTGTCTGCCTATCAAGATAAGTTGCTCTCTTATTATGAATCACATCCAGAATTCATTTTGCCTATCGAAAGACGCAACGAGGTTATTTCTTTTGTAAAATCAGGGTTAAAAGATCTTTCTCTTTCTCGTAAAACTTTTGATTGGGGAATAAAGATACCTGATGATCCGCAGTATATTATGTACGTTTGGATTGATGCTTTGACTAATTATTTGACTACAACAGGGTATTTAGATAACCCAGATGGATCAAAAGCAAAATTTTGGCCTGCTGATTTGCATGTTATAGGCAAAGACATTTTACGCTTTCATGCAATTTATTGGCCAGCTTTTCTATTGTCTGCCAATTTGCCTTTGCCAAAAAAAGTTTTTTCGCATGGATTTATTCTTCATAAAGGGGAGAAAATATCTAAATCATTGGGGAATGTTATTGATCCTATAGAAGTGATAGAAGAAGTCGGCGTTGATGCGTTGCGATATTTCCTCGTACGAGAAATTGCTTGTGGAAAAGATGGTTTTTATGATAAGGATGGTCTGAAAAAGCGCGTTAATGCAGATCTTGCTAATGGTATCGGTAACCTCGTTAGTCGGTCGGTTTCTATGATTTTAAAAGACTATGATGGCATGATTCCTACTCCCGGTGCGTTTACTGAGTCTGATGAAAGTATATTATCTGTTTGTTCTAGAGTCCTTCAGGAGATTCGGGAGAATATGCAAAATCAGTTGATTCATAGAGCATTGGCACAAGTTATTTCTCTTGTTTCCGAAGTAGATCGATATTTTGATGCACAAAAGCCGTGGGAATTGAAAAAAACGAATCCTGATCGTGCATCTACGGTTTTGTATGTGACGGTAGAAGTCATACGCCAACTTGCGATTTTGTTGCAGGCTTTTGTTCCTAAATTGGCAAACAAAATTTTCGACATTTTGTTTGTTGCGGATGAAAATCGTTGTTTTCAATCGTTAGATCAAAGATTGAAACCAGGATTCATGCTACATAAAACATTCGATCCAATTTTTCCTCGTTTTTTATAGTGGTTTTATTATGTTGATTGATACACATTGTCATTTGCTTTTGCCCGATTTTGATGAAGATCGTCATGATGTGATCATGCGAGCTCATCAAGCCAATGTCTTGAAGATGATTGCTATTGCAATCAAGGTTAAGGACTTTGTTCCTTTAATTAAACTCTGTCAAGATTATCCTTCTTCAATTTTTTGTTCAGTCGGAACGCATCCTTGTCATGCCCATGAAGAAAATGAAGTGCTCGTTGATGAGTTGGTATGTCTAGCTTCGCATCCAAGAGTTGTCGCTATCGGTGAAACGGGTTTAGATCGTTATCATAATGCTCATACAATAGAAGAGCAAAAGGTTGTTTTTTTGCGTCATATAGAAGCCTCTCGTATTACCGGTATCCCTTTGGTGATACACAGCCGTTCTGCAGATGATGATATGGCTGCTATATTACAAGAAGAAATGAAAAAAGGACCTTTTCCTTTTGTAATTCATTGTTTTTCATCAAGTCAAAAATTAGCAGATATTTGTTTAGAATTAGGGGGGTATATATCCTTCACAGGCATGATTACTTTTCCTAAATATGATGCTTTGAGAGCTATAGCAAGGGGTATTCCGATGGATCGAGTTCTTGTGGAAACGGATTCTCCTTATATTGTTCCTGTTTCATGTCAAGGAAAACGTAATGAACCTGCTTATGTTGTTAATACAGCTAAAGCGCTTGCAAAGGAAAAAGATGTGTCTTATGAAGATTTAATGGAAGAAACGACTAAAAACGCTTTGAAGTTGTTTTCAAAAATTTCGGAATGTGTTGTTTGATGAAGGATTATTACCATTTTACCATTTTAGGGTGTGGTGCTTCGCTAGGTGTGCCTCGCATCACAGGTGATTGGGGTGCTTGTGACCCAACAAACCCTAAAAATCGTCGTACTCGTTCGTCGTTGAAGATTTCTAGGGTATCAGAACGAGGTAGCAATACAACTGTCATCGTTGATACTGGTCCTGATTTTTATATGCAGGTGTTGCGGGAACAAGTACTTTCTATTGATGCTGTGTTATATACCCATCCGCATGCAGATCATATTCATGGAATAGATGGACTGAGGGGATATTTTTTAAAGCAAAAGCGTCCTATTGATGTTTATGCCGCTCCAGACTGTATGAAGCATCTTTTTGAATCTTTTAGATATTGTTTTAAGGCTCTTGATGATAGGACCTACCCGCCGATTGTTAATCCTATTGTTATAGAGAATAACGATGTTCCTATATGTATGAAGAGTGCAGGAGGCGTCATTGAAGCCATTCCTATATTGCAACAACATGGGAGGATTTCTTCTTTAGGTTTTCGTTTTGGCAACGTTGCGTATTGTACCGATGTCAACGCATTTCCAGCAGAAAGTTTGGAAAAATTGCAAAACTTAGATTTTTTAATCATTGATGCTCTCAAGAATGGTTTACATAGTAGTCATTTTTCTTTGTCAGAATCCTTAAAGAAGATAGAGCTCATCAATCCTAAGAATGCTATTTTAACACATATGCATGTTGATCTAGATTATGATATGGTGTTGAAGAGTACTCCTTCGCGTGTTGTCCCGGCTTTTGATGGGATGCAGTTTAGTTCTCCTATTCCGTGATTTCTTGTGCAGTATATAGAGATTTAGTTTTTTTGAATATCCTGTTGTTTATAAGGGAAAAAAATTAGTGTCATACCTTTCCATTATTATCAATGGTCAGTAATATTCCAACATATTTCCTGGTTCTAAGGTCAAATTTCAGTTGTTCGGATTCTTTGAGATTGGACTATCCTTAGATCAATTTTAAGCATCACTTATACCATCTCCTCTTCACTTAGGCATGGTTCATGCTCTTTGTTTATGATTCTTTACGGTGCACAACATTTAACCAGATGGATCAAACGTTTTCTATACTCAGATGTAGGCTGATTTGTAAACTCTTATTTCTTTTCATAGTTACAGCGCAAGCTACGATCTAAGGATTCAACAACTAACTTTTCTAAATACTCTTCGTCAATTGTCATATTATCATCTGATAACGGCAGAGATACTACAGAGATATCGTCAATTTCTTCTTTTAATATACTATTCACTTCTATATCCCACTTAGATAAGCTTGTAATAAAACCCATTTTTTATAGGGAAACATCATATTTTATAAAACGTCGGACGCTCTGCAACCAAGTCTTATAGAGACATTGATATCAACTTTGAGCACAAGCTGTGCATCAAATCCCCCACGCAAGTGATCGTTTCCCATTTGTATGACTTAATGAGCATCGTATCCTATTTGAAATAACAGATAAGAGATACGGATGGTGAAGAGCAGTACAAGGACTCGCCACGTTCTTAATGGTAATCGGTAAAGATTACTATAATATTAATTAATGTATGATGTATATTTTTTGCGTATTATTCTAATCAAATTAATGCCAAACATCATCGATAAGAACAGCATAAAAAAAATCTTCTAAAAGAAGAAATTTCACAACTCTGAGATACTTATTGTTTTAAGGATTTTACCATCTTTAACACACTTTGCGCATGATTTTTAAGGGTTACAGGCTTCCATATTTGAGCAATGATTCCCTTCTCATCAATAAGAAAAGTTGTCCTTACTACTCCCATATATTTTTTGCCGAACATACTTTTTTCTTTCCAAACATCGTAAGATTTCAGCACTTCTTTGGACTCATCGGCAAGCAGTGTAATAGAGAGATTATGCTTTTGGTGAAATTTTTTATGACTTGCGATAGAATCTGGAGAGATGCCGATAAGGATAGTTGACTCTTCATCAAAATCAGCTTTTAAGCTACTAAAATTTATAGCCTCAGCAGTACATCCACTGGTATCATCCTTTGGGTAAAAATAGAGAACTATTTTCGAACCACCGAGTGCAAGCAAGCTGATTTCTTGTTCGTCATTGCTAGGTAATACAAAATGAGGGGCTTTGTCTCCCACAGATAAAGATGTCATGTGATTTTTTCTCAGATCGAAGGTGAACTTTTTCTAAAAACGGCATTGGTTGTGGTAAGAGAACGTACCGAATGTCCTATTCACAGGTATTTTAAAATAGCTGTTTTTATTAAACAATATACTAACACTGCATTCGGCAAAAGCAAGTGCAAAAGAGGCAGGGGAAAGTAATCACCACTACTCACTATCAGTGTCGTAAGCGTGTTAATGATCTGATAAAGAATGGGTCCTTGTAGATATCTCACTTCTTCTGATAAACTTACGGTTCTCTTGTTGTGGTTGCGGTTCTCTTTTTGGCTGTTCCGATTTTTTTCTTGGTGCTTCTTCTCCTGCTACTTTACCATGATCGGATAAACTACCATATCTTACTAGAGACACCCGTCCACTTCGTTTGCTTTCCTCCAGATCTCTCTTACTTTGTTTTGCTATTTGTTCGCCTATTTATTGGTAGCGCCTTTCTCTTGCTTCTGCTCGTATTTGTTCTATTCGTGCTTGTTCTTCTTTAGACGGGCCTTTTGGGCGGTTAAAGCATAGCCCACCCGATATTGCAACCGAAGATAACAAATAAGCTACCATTAACAAACTTTTGGTATACATCGAATAAATCCTCTTACCATTTAATAAAAAAAGCTGCAGGTGACATAACATTCTACTATTAGTTGATTTTAGTCAAGAGTTAAATGTTATTAATCAGTTAAAAATTGATTGTTTGTGATACGGGATCCGCCAGAGAAAAAATCATTCATTATTTTTTCTAATCGCTTCGTTTGCACCAAATAGGTTAAATTGAAATTATTCATCTGGACATGGATATAGATATCTCTAACGAAAAGTTCGTTATTATAGTTGATAACCTAAGGTGTTTGTCTTGCTGTTGTTTATGTAATGAGTATGTTTTTTCCTTTCATAGGTGTTTACAGAGGATTGTTTCTGTTATGGTAGGGATGCTCAACATTGCTGATGAAATCTAAGTATCAAGATTTGATAAGTTTAATGCACTCAGCATATATATAAGCGGATATTTCTAATGCGTTTTTTTAATTTTCGTTGTTAAATCGGCAATCCAGCTTATAAATTCCGTTTTGTTCCATTTTGTCAATCACGTTGGTATCAAGAAATTCCGAACGATTAGTGCTATTTAAGAAGAATGTTGCAAAGCCAAGTATGTAAGTGCTGTATTCGCGAAGATGAGATTTTAAATGGTTATTTTGATTGTAAAATTGAGCAATACCGTAATGATAGCCTCAAGAGTTTTATGCTGAATATTCGGATAACTAAAGTTTAGAAAGCCTTCAAAGATTAGATTCTTTAACAAGTTTTCTACCTGCGACTTTCATTCCCCAAGGATGGTGAATTAGAATTGGACCATGTTGAAACAAGGATGTTGGTGAAGTCAATTTTCAGGGAGAGGAGTAGTTAAAAACTGATTTTTTCATCACAATATAGACATTTGCAACTAACCAATTTCTTCATAAAAAAGGTTCTTGGCTGCTTGTTATCACCGATCTTTATTGGCTATCATATGCAAAAAACGTGAAATGAATGATTTAAAACTTGATATAAAAGCAGTGGTCAGCGTGTTCTTTAATATTTTAATTGACATATGGCGATTTCTCAACATCGGAAAGAACATTAAGAAATTACCTATTTGATCTAAAAACAAGTGCATGATTCTTATCATCATTCCCCAAATACACATCAATTATCTCCTTGAAAAGATGAAAAGTAAACATCTTCTTATTTAGAACTGCCAGCATATACTGTCTCTACGGCTTTTGTCTTCCTATTTCCGATAAATTATTACCTGTCCCCTCCTTCAAAAAATTAACATCACTCGCCATTTACCTGAAATATATAATGTCTCTCTAAAGGTTTGAAGATATGAAAGAGAGGTGTCACTGCAGTATCCCAAAATCTTTTCTTCATTGATTATTTTTTACTGAAGGGTAGTCAATTCAAAAAGTGGCTACCGAGACTATTTTTTATCTTCTTCAAATAAATATTTGATAAAAGTTATAGGTTCACCTCCCATAAAATTATCTGTTGTGATCATTGCTTTTTTCCCATCAATTAGTTCTTCTTTTTTGGTGTACACGGCGGAAGAAGATGAAGGGGTTTTATTGATATGATGTTTATTTAGAGTGCAACTATGACACTTAATATGTATTGAAGATTTTGTTGCAATACGAGGCGAATGGATATGATAAACTTGAGCTCTAGCTATATTAGTGGTTAGTATGGATAAAAGCATTATTAAAATCAAATGACGCATATTTGGATCCTATTGTTTAGGGACACGCTTTTCTAAAAATTTTCTTATATAATCAATTAATTTTTTTAAATATTTATATCTGCGAATTGTTTTATGATTTATTTCTGTACTTTACATTTCTCTCTTTTTTTTGTAAACCTATATCTTCGCGCCAGTAGCCATGTTTCCAGTCAATATTTTCTACCATATGGTAGGCGAGTTCGCGAGATTCGGTTATTGTTTTGCCTAGTGCAGTAGCGCTTAATACTCTTCCGCCATTGGCTGTAAGGTTATTGTTTACTATGGCTGTACCTGCATGAAATAATTGTGTGGTTCCCGTATTTTGAGGTATTTTGCTGATGATAGTACCGTGAGGATACTCTTCGGGATATCCCTTTGTTGCCACCACAACTGTTAATGCATATTCTGCTTTCCAATTTATATGGGTATTGTGTAAATTTCCATGAACGCAAGAATTCAAAATCTCTAATATATCACTTTCCAAGCGCATCATCATAGCTTGACATTCGGGATCACCAAAACGCACATTATATTCAATTAAGTACGGTCCTTGTTCAGTAATCATAAGTCCTGCGAACAATACGCCCTGAAACGGGTTTTGTTCTTTTTGCATCCCTTCGATTGTTGGTAGGATAATCTTTTGTATAACAGTAGAATATAACTCTTGGGACATTCCTAAAGCTGGAGAACAAGCGCCCATTCCACCGGTATTAGGACCAATATCACCATCGTGAATGCGTTTATGATCTCTCGCTGTTGTGAAAGGAATAGCGGTTTTGCCATCACAGAGTGCAAAGAAGCTTACTTCAAAGCCTTCAAGATATTCTTCTATTATCACAGTTGAATTGATTTGTTGAAAGCATCGATCAATGGCTGAAGTAGCCTCATCGACTGTTGCAGCGACGACTACTCCTTTTCCAGCACAAAGTCCATCAGCTTTCACAACAATAGGCATGCTTTTGTTTTGTACGTATTGTTTTGCTTTCATTGGATCGGAGAAATGCTGGTATGTGGCAGTAGGAATTCCATATTTTGTGCAGAATTTCTTGGCAAAAGATTTGGAAGATTCAAGTTTAGCAGCTCTTTGAGAAGGTCCAAAAACTTTAAAACCAGCGGCATTTAATGCATCAGATATGCCATTTACTAACGGTAATTCTGGTCCGACAACTACAAGATCAATGTGCTTTTCTTGGCAAAAATGAATGATTGCAGAATGATTTTGTATATCAATAGCAACGCATTGAGCATGTTGCGCAATTCCTGGATTTCCTGGAATAGACCATAACTCTGATAATAAAGGTGATTGTGCTATTTTCCATGCGAGGGCATGTTCTCGCCCGCCAGAACCAATTAACAAGACTCTCACTACCTACATCCTCTTCTAAAGTATAATTCGTTATTTTTCAATAATCACATAACCCATATTATGATAGTATTACAATAAAATGGGTCAATAATTGACAGATTATGATTTGTCATGAATAGCTTTTCCCTCTCTTGACAGGGATGTGTCATCTATGTACGTTTACGCGGGTAAGGTAAGGAGAGGGTTTGACCATGTCTCAATTCTTTAACTTTAAGTGGGTTCGCGATTGTATCATGGGGTCGGCAATTGCTCCTTATGTATATTTAGCGCGATGGCATTCTTCAACGGGGTGGCATCTGGCGGTTTTGCCTTGTCTTTGGTCTACTGTGCTTGCTGCTTATCCTTTAAGGAGAGCGGGGGTATTGGGTTGGTCAACCATTTTTTGGTATCTATTCATCTATATTGTTGGTGCTATTGTTACTCGTGGTGCTGCCTGTACGTGGAACGATCTCGTTGATCATGATATTGATTCGCAAGTGTTGCGGACGCGGTCACGTCCTTTGCCCTCAGGGCAATGTACTCGTTTTCAAGCTCTTGTCTTTGCGGTATTGCAATTTTTAATTTCTTTTGTGTTGTTGCTTCAATTTAATCCCTTTGTGATTTGTGTGGGATTTGCTTTACTATTCATTTCTCTACTGTATCCTTTTTCTAAGCGTTTTATTCTTTGTCCGCAAGTTGTTTTAGGTATCGGTTTTGCGGGAGGAGTTTTTGTAGGATGGGGTGCTTTACATGCAAGTTTCTCTTGGCCTGCTTTTTTTCTGTGTATAGGAACCATTTTTTGGGTTGTTTATTTTGATACGGTTTATGCACATCAAGATAAGAAGGATGATGAGTTGATAGGTGTAAATTCCACAGCAAGGTTATTTTCTTATCAAACTAAATTATGGCTTTTTATTTTATATGGGATTTTCGTTCTATGCTTTATGGTTGCTTTTTGTCTGTTAACAGTGAACTTTTTTGCTTGGATTGGATTGTTGATAGCGCTGTTTCTCACCATTAAGCGTATCATTGCTTTGGATATTTCTTGTTCTAAACAGTGTTGTTCTTTTTTTCACAGTGCTGGTGTCGTAGGAATCTTGATTTTGATTTGTTTAATTATATCCTTATTTTTAGATCAATTTTGAGATGCCGTTCTTTCCAGTAGGTGCAAAAAGTTTCTTAGAGGCTTTGAGAAGCTATCTTAGGATATCCTAAGAAATAGGTTTACATTTCTTTGAGTACTTTTGCTGCCCTTGCTTTAAAGTTATGAAGATGTGCAACAAGGGAATATTTGCAATCTTTTATTCCCATGAGAAGAAGGCTCAAAGCTATTCGTGATAATAATGGAGTAACTCAAGATAAATCGGATTTGGAAAATTAGTAGAAGTTCAAATTATGGCGGTCGTAACTATGAAGAAAGGCCAAGAACATTAAAGATCAAAATTACTCTTGAAATTAAGAAAGTATTGAACAAATAGGTTGAATTTTCTGCGGAGATGAAGTGACGATTCCAAAAGGGCGATGTCTTGACCTTTGGGGGTATAGGGTGTCGTGTACAAATTTCTACAACTTTTAAGTGTTTTGTATAAGGGGATATAGCGGATGAATTTAAAGGGATATGATATTTTAAAAGCGACGGTGGATTACGGCGGGCTGATCTTGTCTTTTTTATCTGTAATAGTGAGTCCTGTTTATTCGTATTTCCGACACACTGTGGCAGAAACCCCTAAGATTATGTGGAAAGCTTTTAAAAAATCTAGTGGGCGTTGGCAGTGGTATAAGAAATCTTTTCAGTATTTATTATTTTTTTCGGGACTGTCTTATCTTCTTTTTCACTCTGCATCTTTTGTGCTGTCTTTGACGTCGGCGTGTTTGGTAGTAACAGCGATATTAGCCATCCTTCTGTCTATAGCCATACCAACTATTGAAGAAGGAATGACAATGAATGATATCAAGTATGAGAGAAAACAAGTTATAAGCCGTAAGGCTAAAGAAAAGGATTTAGAAGAATCTTTATACCAAATATCAGAATTTGCTGCATGCTTAGAACATCCCAATCGGTATTGGCACACAGATAGTGCGTCTATAGGCTTTCGTGTTCCTATTTACTTGTTGCAGTTCCAGATTTTATCTATGAAGCATTAGGTATTCCCGAAGGCGAAAGAACTAGCGATGAAACTTATTACACATAAAACAGGCGACTTTCACAAAGCAATATCGTACGGCAGAATACGATGGATGATCGGAAGTACCGACCATCAAAAGAAGAGGTGAGAGACGCTTTCCCTGAGTTGATAAAAGCCCTTGAAAAGGGTCTTAGTACATTTGATGTTGAGCCATTAAAAAATCCAGTTAAATCTCATGGTAAAGGATATGAATCGTACATCAGTCACGTTTGTGAACTTATAGAGTTATTAAAAAATAAAGACTTTGATGGAGTGGAGATTGAGCGCAAATCTTATAATCTAAGAAAAAACACATAAGGGAGATATGTGCAATGCTTAAGTATAATCTTGACAGAGTTTAATTAAAGGAACAAAGTCCTTATAACCTTGATTGCAATAGCAATCATCTTCAAGACATTGGCTTGATGAGCTCGCATGATCACATTATGACGATCTTCATCAAAATCGGGCAAAAGAAAATGACAATGTGTATTAATCAACATAATAAAACGACTATAATATTAGTGTTTTTATACGAGAGTTTAGCGTAGGGTAACCCCACTGATGGGAGATAAGAAAAGGCTATTTTTAGAAGTCTTCCGCGGTTTCTGGTGTTCCCTCTTTTAGTAGCTTATTCGGTTTTTATTAGCTGGTGATGGAGGTTTCCTCATTAGAATTATACAGGATTGGGGTTTGAAAGGTAAGTGAACTTACCTTTATATTTTAAGAATTTTTTAGTTGATTGATTGCATTCCATTGCGTAGTTATTGTTAGTTGTTTTTTTGATTATACAAATAAATTAAGTCTGATGATTGTTCTTACTGATACGTTCGTTGTCGTAAAATATTTTTAATAGAATAAATAGATAGCTAATTTTTTTAATATCTGAGATAAGAGCACTACCATGAACAATGCAGTGGCAATGGTTGGTTGTTGGCGTGTGTAATCTCATGGGATCAATCCAATAACATTTATTTTGCCACATATTTGGCTGTAGGATGTGGAATAATGAAATTGTATTCTATTAAAGAAATTTTTCTCACTCTTCAAGGTGAAGGTGGACATGCAGGGCGTGTTGCTGTTTTTTGTCGCTTTTCTGGTTGTAATTTGTGGTCAGGACGAGAACAAGATCGCTTGTCTGCACAATGTCGTTTTTGTGATACTGATTTTGTGGGAATTCAAGGTACTAAAGGTGGTCGTTATAATGTAGACCAATTAGCTGATTTGATTGAAGAACAGTGGATTACAGGAGAAAAAGAAGGACGTTACTGTGTGTTGACAGGTGGTGAGCCTTTATTACAAGTGGATGTTCCGTTGATTCAGGCATTAAATAAACGTGGTTTTGAGATTGCTGTTGAGACTAATGGCACAATTGAACCTCCTCAGGGTATTGATTGGATTTGTGTTAGTCCTAAGGCAGGTTGTGATCTCAAGATTAAGGGGGGGCAAGAATTAAAACTAGTATTCCCACAAGTTAATGTTTCGCCAGAAAATTATATCGGATTTGATTTTGAGAGATTTTCTTTGCAGCCTATGGATGGTCCTTTTTTAGAAGAGAATACAAATTTGGCAATTTCTTATTGTTTTCAAAATCCGAAATGGCGTCTTAGCGTACAAACTCATAAATTTATTGGAATTCGTTGATTTATTAAGTACAAATCTGCGCTTTATGGAGAAGGTAAGAGGTCTAGGGTGTATAAGGTATTCCGATTAAAAAGTAAATTGGGAAAGATAGAGAATCTATTGTTACGCCTTGATGTAGAAGAGAAAGGTAATATGCAGGCTATTTATATACCAGCGCATGTTTCTGGATATTACGTGCTATGGTCTTTCTCTCCCAAACAAAGAATTACAAGTAAAGATGTGCATTTTCAAGAATTGTCAATATTTGAATCATTTATTTTTTGGTTGAGGTCTTTTTTGGCTTTTTCAAAATATAGTAAGTTATCTTTTCCTAGTTGTCGTATCTTTTTCTATGGGTCTAGAAAAGAGCAAAAGGCTTTTCTTCGACTCAATCGTTTTATGTCTAATAGTAGAATGCCCTTTGATAGCGAAAAATTCTTGTATGTGAAGGAGTTATTTGAGGGATGGAATGATAGGCCCTCTTCCCCAAAAAAATCTGGGCTCACAATAAAGTCGAAAATAGCAATAGTTGTACATTGCTATTATCAAGATACGTGGATTGAAATTTCTCATATTTTATTGAGACTAAATTTCGATTTTGATCTGTTCGTTACTGTGGTAGAAGCCAACAAAGATTTTGAACAAGACGTTTTAAAATATTTTCCTTCAGCACAATTATATGTCATGGAAAACAAGGGGAGAGATGTTCGTCCTTTCTTGTATTTATTGGAATTAGGAGTTTTTGATCGTTATGATTATCTTTGTAAGATTCACGGGAAAAAATCTCAGAGGGAAGGCTATCATCCTATTGAAGGTATTATTTGGAGACGTTGGTTGTTTTTTGATCTTTTAGGATTTTCCGATATTGCTATTCGGATTATTAATACATTTGAACAGAATCCTTGCCTTGGTATGATTGGTTCTAGAAGATATAGGCGCTATAAAAGATGGTCTTTTTTTGCAAAAAGAAGTGAAGTATATCGGCGCGTTATAGATCTTGCTAAAAGAGCGGGTTTCCCTACTAAGAGACTTCATTTAGATTTTTTTAATGGAACCATGTTTTGGGTTAAGCCAAAGTGTTTAGAGCCCCTAAGAAATCTTCACCTTATAGGAGAATTTGAGGAAGAGCGCAATCTTAAAGATGGGGCATTAGAACATGCTGTCGAACGCTTTTTTGCCTGTTCTGTCCGGTATACGGAATTTTCTATAGAATCAGTTGATTGTGTTGCAGAATATGAGCGATTACTACACTAGTGGATTGACATATTATGATATAAACAAAAAGCGCTACTTGGCATCTTATTGGGGTAATTTAAAGAATCTTGTAGGGATTTTTCCCCAGCATCGACCGTGATTTCTCTCCTATGAACGTTTCTCTCGTTCCTTTTCTATGAATGAACGAATTTCTTGATATGTAGCTGACCAAACGTAGCCAACGATCCTATTTTCATTATTCTCGTTTATCACCATAAGCATCAAAGAATATTTATGCATACTTTATAGATAACTTTATATATTGGAATTCGTTCTTTATTCTCCAAAATAAAGGGGAATTTTCTCGGGACAATTCGATATTTTCATGATTATCAAATCCAACCCATTAATTCACGGCGGGTTATTTTTTCTAAAAGGTCTATGCTTAAATTGCTACTATTAAGACAGGGAACTTGTGTGAATTTTTCTCCACCGCCGTTGACAAAAATTTCCTTTGCCTCATGTGCAATTTCATAACTTGTTTCCAGACAATCCGAAGAGAATCCAGGAGTAATAATAGCTAGGCTTTTAATTCCATCATGTGCTAATTTTTCAACCGTTTTGTCTGTAGGAGGTTCAAGACATTTAATTCTTCCAAAACGTGACTGGAAACATATTTTAAAACGATCGTCTGGCCAAGATAGGAACTCCTTAAGAAGGCGTGCGGTTTTATGACAGTGACAACCATATGGATCTCCTTTCAAAAGATAAGAAACAGGCATCTGATGGAATGAAACTAGAAGCATTTCAGGAGTCCATTGAATAGATTCAAAATGCTCACGTATCGATTGAGCTAGTGCACTAATATAGTCTGAATCTTCATAGTAGGGCGGAACGGTTCTTAAACTTGGACTCCAACGCATGTGAATTAATTCTTGGAACACTTTATCCTGTGCAGTCCCAGTCGTAGCCGCTGAATATTGTGGATACAAAGGAAATATAAGGAGTCGATCGCAACCTTCCTCTCTAAGATTATTGATGATTTCCTTAACAGATGGCTTGCCGTATCGCATAGCCCAATCAACTACTATGGAGGAGATGCTTTCTAACCGTTTGGCTAGATTAGTGGCTTGATCACGCGTATGGGTTCGGAGTATACTTTCATTTTTTGCAGTATTCCAAATTTTAGCATAAGCATGTTTTATCTTGGAAGGGCGAAAGTTAAGGATGTATCCAAAGAGAATTGGTCGCCATTGCCAAGATGGCAACTCTACAACGCGCTTATCCAGAAGAAATTCTCTTAAATAACGACGGAGGGAAAAGAAATCATGACCGTCTGGCGTTCCGAGATTAACTAACAAAACACCAATTTTGCCAAATTTGACTTTAGGGTGATTCCGTGGAGCAAAGGAGGAAATGTTCATTGTATACCGTTAGATATGAGGTTCTATCTTCAAAAGACACAGTCGGTATCCTATCCCAAGATTTCTGCCATGTATATATAGGTGTATCAGTATGCAACAGATATATTTGAATCTATTGAAAAAGAGCAACGGAATATTGAATACAATCAGATCCTCCCTCTTAACCTATTTATAAAATATGATTGACGTAGAAGGGGTGGTAGGATCCTCAGGAATCTCAGCGACATCGTCCTGTGGTTTAGAGGAAGGCAATTCTGTTAGATGTGTGCGTCGCAAATAGAACTGTTTTTGATCTTTTGCAAGACAGTTGAGTTTATTTGAATCTAAGAACTGACATTGAATCTTTCCTGAAGTATTGCGAATTAAAGAGGTGAGCTTAATTTCTACGTCTTGATTAATTTTAACATGATAAGAGCCTGTTGCTAAAACGCTACTGGATCCATCTGTAGAGATGGTTTTGAATTTTCCATCTTTTTGAAAATACGATAAAATTCCATTATCATCTTCCCAATATCCTGTTATATCCATTGGTTCTGGCAATAACTCACTGCTATCAACAACGACTGACAAGGCACTACAAGAAACCACAGCTATGGCAGCAACGAGGGGAAAAAGGAACGATAAGGATAAAAAGCACCGAGCTTGCATTTTTACGGAGATCTCCTTAGACGAGTTGAGGTGTTTTTTTAATTTATCTCTGTAAATTAAGTATATGTATTTGACATCATTGGATACTCTGAATTTGGCTTAAATAAATTATATGATAACAAATCGCAATTACTCGGCAACGTATAATATTCTAATGAAAAATCACTTAAGGAATATCATAGAGAGTGGGGGGAATAACAAAAAGTTCACGTGTCCGCTAATATGAGTGATATGAACTATCATGATGCTAATGAGTAGGAAAGGGAGAAAAACTCTAAGCCACCATGCACATTGTTTGTTCATAAAAAAACATGTTATGATCGTGGCTACTATTACAAACACATCAACTGCTATCCAAAAATGCTGAATCATCCTCTTTAATGAGCTCCTTAGTGAAAGGTCATTCGTACACGGCGCATTCTAATCTTTCTTTGTAATAATGCAAATAATTTGTTGGAATATAATGTTGAAATAGTAATTCAGAAAACGCGGGTATTTTAGATTTTAATGAAAATGTTAATTATATGACGCTCATCTCCTTCTTAATTGTGGTTTATCTTTTACAAAAAGTATTGGAATCAGGTTCAGAGAATATCTACAAATCAATAAATGTTATATTTCAGAAATTCTATTGGTTCTAGACTCTTCATGAGATTGTCACTGATTCTAGAATACATAGCTTTACCGTGGATGTTATCATAAAAGGAATCGAGTGGAATATTGAAAGATATGGTATTGTGAAAAGAGTGGAGATATGATGAATATATCCAATTCATAATTTTATTTGTAAGGGTATAGTAATGAAAGTAGGCATTCGTCCACTTGTAGTTGGAAACTGGAAAATGCATGGATTGCGTTTATCTCTTGAAAGAATTCAGAAAATTGTTGAAGGTATAAGAAGGAATAGTTGTTGTATTGATGTTGCTATATGTCCACCGGCAACCTTAATATACGAATCTTCTCGTCTTTGTAAAACATCTTCGGTAATTATTGGGGCGCAGGATTGTCATATAGCTGAATATGGACCTTATACAGGTGATATTTCGGCAAATATGTTGGCAGATTGTGGGGCTAATTTCGTAATTTTAGGTCATTCCGAACGACGTATTGGTCATCGAGAGGACAGCTACGTTGTGCAATCTAAAGTAAAATCTGCTTGTAATGCAGGGTTATATCCCATAGTATGCATTGGGGAGACCGATGAGGAATATCGTTCTGGTAGAACCTTTGAAGTATTGCAAAAACAATTAGATTGTAGTTTGCCGAGTGAGTTTAAATCTTCGGTTCCCGTTATTGCCTATGAGCCTATATGGGCGATTGGTACGGGTCGTGTCCCTGCTGTTGTTGATCTTGAAAAGATTCACTCTTTTGTGCGTCGTATTTTATTGGATCGTTTTCCTGAAGAGGGGCAGAAGATGCGTATTCTATATGGTGGATCAGTGGATGTCGCGAATGCAGAAGATTTTTCGTTGATTGAAAATATAGATGGGTTATTAGTCGGTGGAGCGAGCCTTCAACATGAATTATTTTTAAAAATTGTTGAGATTGTTGAGCGCGTGTACGTTGATTCTTGTCTTGAAGATACGTCATTATAGATAGTATACATACTCTTTATTGGGAAACTTTATGAGTGGAACGTTTTAATGCAGATATTTCTTATGGTTGTGCATTTGATTGTGGTTGTTGGATTGGTATGTGTAATTTTAATCCAATCTTCTGATAGTAGTGCTTTTGGTTCTTCTTCTAACTTTACGTCAGTTCGCAGTACCGCACATTCACTAGGGCGTTTTACTGCAATTCTTGCATTTTTTTTCTTTGCAACTTCGATCGCTTTGGGCATGATCTCACGATATACCTCTACAAGGTACAAGGATAATATGCATCGGTCTTTAGTTGATTCTATAAAGGATCAGGGTAATGATAATTTTGGTGATGGTAGTTCACCTAAATTAGATTCAGTATCTGCGAAATCTTCTTCTTCTGTTGTTGCTGGGAAGCGTTCTTCTTCTCGTACAAAGTAGACGGATTTCGTGTGTTAATATATTTTGCGAAATATGCGTTTTCTTTATCCTAGCAAGATGGGATGATGAATATTTTAAGGAGTATTTGTGGTTAAGTATATTTTTATCACTGGTGGAGTAGTTTCTTCTTTGGGGAAAGGAGTGGCTGCAGCATCGCTAGGTGCATTGTTACAGGCACATAAATATAAAGTGAGAGTGCGTAAGCTTGATCCTTATCTTAATTCTGATCCTGGAACAATGAGTCCAGTACAACATGGTGAGGTTTTTGTCACAGATGATGGTGGAGAAGCGGATTTAGATTTTGGTCATTACGAACGTTTTATGGGAATTTCTACCGCTAAAGCAGACAATATTACTGCCGGACGTATTTATAAGAATGTGATAGATAGAGAGCGTCGAGGAGATTATCTCGGTACAACTGTACAAGTTATTCCTCATGTTACCAATGAAATAAAAGAGTTTATCACTCAAGGAAATGAAGACGCTGATTTTGTTATTTGTGAGATTGGTGGAACTATTGGTGATATTGAAGTCATGCCTTTTGTGGAAGCTATCCGGCAGTTTGGGAATGAATTTTCACATCGTGGTAGTAAAGCTTTATATATTCATTTAACTCTTATGCCATATATCAGGTCTTCTGGGGAGTTGAAAACAAAGCCCACGCAACATTCTGTTAAGGAACTGCAAGCTCTTGGTGTACATCCGGATATTTTATTAATACGTGCTGATCGGGATATTCCTGAGATGGAGCGTCGTAAGATTTCTTTATTTTGTAACGTTCCGATGTCGGCTGTGATTCCAGCGCTTGATGTTGATGATATTTATAAAGTTCCACTTTCATATCACCGTGAGGGAATAGATAGTGTCGTTTTAAATGCTTTTGGCATTGAAAATGTCTCACTTCCTCAAATAGATAATTGGCAGACTTTTTGTGATCGTACTTTATCGCTGAAGAATGAGGTGAAAGTTGCTATCGTTGGAAAATATATTCATCTTAAGGATGCTTATAGATCTTTAATAGAAGCGCTACGTCACAGCGGTGTCAGCAATTATACAAAGGTACAATTGTCATGGATTGATGCGGAAACATTAGAAAAAGAAGATCCTGTAAAGCACTTTTATGGCGTTCATGGAATTCTTGTTCCAGGAGGATTTGGTAAACGTGGTTCTGAGGGGAAAATTGCTGCTATAAAATTTGCTCGTGAGAATAAAATACCTTTTTTAGGTATTTGTTTTGGTATGCAAATGGCTGTTATAGAAGCTGCGCGTAATCTTGCAGGAATACCTAATGCTTGTTCCACTGAATTCTCTGAGGCAGGAGTACCAGTTATTGCGCTTATGAGTGAATGGATGAAAGGGGATCAGCAGGAAAAGCGTTTGCCCTCGGATGATTTAGGGGCAACAATGAGATTGGGGGCTTATGATGTTTCTTTGAAAGAAGAAACTTTAATTTCTAGAATCTATGGTCTTGATTTAATTCCAGAACGTCATCGGCACCGCTATGAAGTCAATGTGCGTTATAGGGAAAAATTAGAGGGTTGTGGTTTGAAATTTTCAGGATTTTCTGTAGATCATGCTCTTCCCGAAGTAGTGGAATATATAAATCATCCTTGGTTTATAGGAGTACAGTATCATCCTGAATTAAAGAGTAGACCGTTAGATCCGCATCCGCTTTTTGTTAGTTTTATCCAAGCTACTGTGTTATATAGCCAGTCTCTGTAAGTCTTCAGTAGTATTAAATTAAATCAATATTAATTAATTTATTATCAATAGTACTATGAGTGGTTTGAGACGCATTTTTTTCGTTTTATAGATGGCTATAGGGTGCAAAAAGGTAAAGTATGGTCATTGTGATTTGCACAGTATATCTTTATTATAATTGAAAAACGTTGATTAACATTGCCCGTTTACAGGGATTGCCCCTCAGTAAAATGAGGTATCGCTTTAAGAGATGAGGATGGCGGTTGTTATATTAACGCGATTGACATTTCGCGGTCGATAGCAACCTTTATATTATAGCAACGATTCCGAGATTAGATTCCCTGTTATGTCGATTGTGTTACTATTTTTACAGATGCTTAAGCATTCTCTATTTTCTTAGAGGAGGGGATTGTTTTCTTTATTAGGAAAATATAAAAATCGTACTAATCATCCCCCTTCAGACTGCTCTCTTCTACTTAGGCACATTTTTATACACAGTAGACGATGATTAATAGAGTAGCTTTGAAAGAGCCGTTCATGATCATAGTAATCAAATTATAATCATGTGGTACGCCCTAGGGGAATCGAACCCCTCTTTCCAGAATGAAAATCTGACGTCCTAACCGATAGACGAAGGGCGCATAACTCTCAATATCCTTCATAAGAAGAGAATCTGTCATACGGAACTCTTTGTATATTCAAAAAATAATAAAAATACAAGAATTCTCTCTTATTTTTCGATTATTTATATCTGTGTTGTATAAAAGATGAAAAAGTTTTCTGGGATATTTTTTATATCAGAAATATTTTAGATAATATTGATATTTTTCCACTATGGTCTTCACGTGTTATGAGATCCATTGTAAAATTCTTCACCGAAATAACATAAAAGCAATCTCATTACTTTGGATGTGTATATCTCAATACATAATTTTCATCCTCTGTATTTGGCATCTCCTTTTTTCTTTCTCGTCAGGTGTTGTCATAGATTCAAAAAGCTCAAGAAATGTTTTAACATCTTTTTGAGTGGGTAGAAGCAGTCCTTCGCTTTGAACTTGTGAGGAGGCGATCCTATTGAAATCAAAATGACGATTGGTGCGTTTATATTGAAAAAAGATGTAATAGGGACAGCGGATTTTATCATTATGCTTTTTGATCAATAGAGTCATTGTCGATTTCAAATATGGGAAAAGTATGACAATCGATGTAGAAAAAAACTCGCAACTCATGCTATGCGTTAGGAGTGCTCTATGGTTTTTATATGCACCGCTTTATGATGAACTGGCTCCTGTAATCCCGCATTGCTACAAGACGCACAGTGCATGGGATATCATGCCACGAGAACCAAGTGATGTACAGTATAGCCATACCTATGCACTTTTAGTTCTTATTGTCTACAGATAGCTATACTAGACTAGCCTATGAGGTTTTTCAAATTGAAGTTAGCACGTTCTCTGACGAGATAGGGTGATCCCACGTATTTGTGTGGATTCGTTATTGGTTTTTTGAAGAACATCAAGTAAATAAACGTTCCTAGAAGAACGTTGCCATTATTACTTGCCAGAAATCCTTCTTTATTGTTTGTCATATTCCTCGAAATTGGACAGAGAAGAAGGAAGAATTGCACGTTATTCAATAATGCAATTCCGAAGTTAATAAATCTATGCTTTATAAAAAATTTTTATTTACTCAATTGATAAGCCAGCGAAACGCTTTTTAAATCTTGATACTTGTCCTCCACGATCAGTAATCTTTTGTCTTCCACCAATCCAAGCAAAATGTGACAAAGGATCAATGTCCAGTTTCATAACAGCTCCTTCTTCTTTCCAAGTAGAGCGAGTTTGATATTGCGTTCCATCAGTCATGACTACTGTAATAAGGTGAGTTTCCGGATGAATATTTTTTTTCATGCTTTTCTCCTAGAATGAATGGTTGGAAATTGAATACAGATTACAGATGGTAAGAGTTTAAATAATATTGATATTCTTTATTTAACACAACACATATGATATGGACATGTTATATAACACAACGTAAAACCCAACGGTAGTAGTCTGTTTGATATAATATGGTAAATAAAATCACACATAAGAATCTCAACGAGAACATTTCGCTATTTAAGTTTCAAATATTGTATTTGAGACATTGCTGGTGGTTTCTAACAGGAGAGTTATGTGCAATCCTTCTTTATTCAGGCATTACTCTATTAATTCCTGTAATGACTTCGGTTCTTTTGGACAAAAGGGGTGTTTCTCCGTTAATGACTTCGGTTTTTTTGGACAAAAGGGATGTGTCTCTATATCTTTGGGGCATGTTCGTGTTGTTGCTTTTGGCTGTCGCAAGTTCCTTACGTTACTATTGTGCTACAATGCTTGGTGAGCGCATGATTTTATTTATGCAAAGAGATGTTATCGCAAAGATTATTAAATTATCTCCTTCTTTTTTTAATTCACGGGGTCATGGCGAAATTTTTTCTATTCTAGTGAAGGATACAGAGAGAATTAAAGCTATAATCGGAATCGGCATGTCAATTGTATTGCGCAGCTTGCTGATGGGTTTTGGTGCTATGTGTATGATGTTTGTCATTAGCATAAAGCTTTCTTTGATCGTAGTGTCTATTGTGACATTATTCCTTATGGTTATGATCAAATTTTCACGTAAAAAAACCAATACTCTCTATGCTGATGAAAAGAAGTTACTTAATATTTTTTCTGATATGATCAAGTCTGTGATGGTATTGCAATCTTTTAATGCAGGGAAAGAGGCGATACGACTCTATGACATACAATCTCAAAAGACATATAAAGGTTTTTTAAGGTCTGCACTCATTCGTACATGTATAGCATGTTTTGTTATTTTTTTCGTATCTTGTGGTATTTTTATCGTATTTTTAATAGGCGCTCATTATGTTGCTACCGCTGAGATGCCAAGAGGGAAATTAGCTGAATTCGTCGTTTATGCCTTTATTTTTTTTGCATCAATAAGGTCTTGTTTAGGATTTATTGGTGGAATATCACAAGCAATCGCTTCATTACGGCGATTGCGTGAGTTAATAGTATGCAAATTAGATATTTCGTCTCCAATCTCATCTAGGACATTTCCTTCTCCAGTATTAGGGAGTGTTTCTTTTCGCAGTGTTTCTTTTGTTTATCCTGGAAAATCAAAAAGATCTATTTTAAAAAATGTTAATTTTACAGTACAACCAGGAGAAACGATAGCATTGGTAGGGGATTCTGGTGCTGGGAAAACTAGTATTTTTTCTTTGATACTCCGTTTTTATGATCCTTGCTCAGGAAGTGTAGAAATAGAAGGGATAGATCTTCGGCTTCTATCATTGGAAGAAATTCGTAGGTTTATTGCGTGGGTTCCACAACACCCTATAATGATTGCTGCGTCCGTGTATGATAATATTGCGATAGGTTGCCCTCATGCAACCCGTAAGGAGATACAGAATGCAGCGATGCTTGCTCAGGCTCATGAATTTATCGGTTGTCTAGAGAACGGATATGATACAATTTTGGGGGATGGTGCGGTGCATTTATCGACAGGTCAAATCCAGCGTATTGCTATCGCACGTGCTATTCTGAAAGATTCCCCCATTTTATTATTAGATGAGATGGGATCAGCATTAGATATTGAAAATGAACAGAAAATATGGAAAGTATTACGTGAACAAAGAAGGGGGCGTACGACAATTTTTGCATCTCATCGGCTCTCCGCTATTCAGGATGCGGATATGGTTTTTGTATTGCATGATCAAGTGATCGTGGAAAAGGGAGTACACGAAGAACTTCTAAAAAAATCGGGTTTTTATGCTCATTATCACATCCTTGGTATGTCGCAATAGTATATAAACTATTTTTAAGATAAGGATGGATGTCCGTAAGTTCACTCTTTTAAAAGCAATTGGTTTTTCTGTGAGAAATGATATGAGAAACACTTGTTTTATTCGATATTTATTGTCCCTCTTTCGGGATAAGAAATAACTTCGCTATCTTTTCTTAGAATGATTTCCTTTCTAAAAGGATAACAGTTAGATGATTTGGATTATAGAAAGGAAATGAATATTGTGGATAAGAGTAAAGCGCTAGAAGCAGCACTATCACAAATACAACGTGTATATGGAAAAGGAGCCATAATGCAACTTGGCTCTCAAGGTAGTATCTTTGAGGGGATAGAGGTTGTTTCTAGTGGATCTTTAGGGTTAGATATTGCCTTGGGTATAGGTGGTTTCCCCAAAGGACGCATCGTTGAAATTTATGGACCAGAAAGTTCTGGAAAGACAACTTTAGCGCTTCATACAATTGCACAATCTCAAAAAACAGGAGGGACGTGTGCTTTTGTAGATGCAGAACATGCGTTAGATTCTATTTATGCGAGAAAACTGGGTGTTGATTTAAAGAATTTGCTTATTTCGCAACCAGATACAGGTGAGCAAGCATTGGAAATAACAGATATGTTGGTGCGATCGGGAGCAGTAGATATTATTGTTATAGATTCTGTTGCTGCCTTGACTCCGCGTGCTGAGATTGAAGGGGATATGGGTGAAAGTTTGCCAGGGATGCAAGCTCGGTTAATGAGTCAAGCGCTTCGTAAGTTAACATCATCAATTTCTCGTTCGAAATGTATTCTTGTTTTCATTAATCAAATGAGAATGAAGATAGGAGTTATGTTTGGATCTCCTGAAACTACTACTGGTGGGAATGCGCTGAAATTTTATTCTTCTGTTCGCTTGGATATTCGTCGTGTCGGCTCTATTAAAGACAAGGATTCGATTACTGGTAATCAAACACGGGTAAAAGTAGTTAAAAATAAAATGGCTTCTCCATTCAAACAAGTAGAATTTGATATTATGTATGGAGAGGGTATTTCTTTTTTTGGTGAGCTGATTGATCTAGGTGTCAAGGCATCTATCGTTGATAAATCAGGAGCTTGGTTTTCGTTTAAAGGACAACGTTTGGGTCAAGGGCGTGAAAATTCTAAAATATTCTTACGGGAAAATATTGAGATTGCCGAAAATATAGAGAGTTTATTACGTCAAAATGCCGGATTAGTTGCAGATAGCCTTTTGCAGGAACCTGCGATTAATACGAAAGATGATGCAGATAAAGATGATACTGATAATGTTGAATAAATAGATGTTTGATGTATCATGAGTTGAGTGCAGCCTGTGTATTACGTGTTTGTTGCACAATAGAAATTAAAGGCTATTACTATGAGCAATGTAAGTAGTATTCGGACGACATTTCTTGAATTTTTTCAAAAAAATGGACATGAACTTTTACCTTCGTCTTCACTCATTCCGTGTAATGATCCGACATTAATGTTTACAAATTCGGGTATGGTTCCATTTAAAAATATTTTTACAGGACAAGAGAAACCTGTATATCAAGCGGTGACGACAGTGCAAAAATGTGTCCGTGCTGGTGGTAAACATAATGATCTTGACAATGTTGGTCGTACTAATCGTCACCATACCTTTTTTGAAATGTTAGGAAACTTTTCTTTTGGTGGTTATTTTAAAGAAAGAGCTATTCAACTTGCTTGGGATCTGTTGACAAAGGAATTTGATCTTGATCAGCGTCGACTTTATATAACGGTTTATGATGAAGATGAAGAGGCCTTTAAGCTGTGGAAAAAGATTTCTGGTTTATCCGCAGATAAAATTATCCGTATCACTACTAACGATAATTTTTGGTCAATGGCAGAAACAGGTCCTTGTGGTCCCTGTTCAGAAATTTTCTTCGATCAAGGTGAGTGTATTCCAGGAGGATTACCAGGATCTTCTGAGGAAGGAGAACGTTATATTGAGATATGGAATCTCGTTTTCATGCAATTTGAACAGCAAAACAAGCAAGAACGTTTTATCTTACCTAAAATGTCCATAGATACTGGTATGGGATTGGAGCGGATGGCAACGGTTTTACAGGAGAAGACCAATAATTACGATATAGATCTTTTCAAACATCTTATTCAGGCTTCCGAACAGGTAACGGGGATGAAATATGAGGGCAATAATATAGTCAATCATCGTGTTATCGTGGATCATCTTCGATCATCTTCGTTCCTTATTGCAGATGGTATATTGCCCGCAAATGAAGGGCGCGGATATGTATTACGGCGTATTATGCGTCGTGCTATGTGCTATGCCCGATTACTAGGTTATACAGAGCCTCTTATGATGCATCTCTTGCCTGCTCTTTGTACGGAGATGGGAAGTGCATATCCTGAATTAATTCAAGCAAAATTGCTAATTGAAGAAACTCTCCGATCAGAGGATGAGCGATTTGGCAAGACATTGGATCGAGGGTTAGTTCTACTAGATGGAGTGTTGTCTCATCTTGGGAAAGATGAGATTTTAAATGGTGATGTTGCTTTTAAATTATATGATACCCATGGACTTCCTTTAGATATTATGCAGGACATTTTGTGTGCACGAGGTTTAGCAGGGATAGATATTATTTCTTTTAATCAGGCTTTAGAGGAACAAAGATCAAGAGCACGAGCGCATTCTTTGGGTTTAGGATCAGGGACAACAGAAAAAATTTGGTTTTCTCTCAAAGAAAAATATGGTGCTACTCAATTCATAGGATATGATCTGCTTCGTGGGTCTAAGTTTATGAAGGAAGATAGAAAAGTATTATGTCAAAAACCTCCTATAGATCTTACTAACGGTGTTTCATCTATAGTTAAGGCGATTGTACAGCAAGGTGAGATAGTAGAGGAAGCAGTTTCGGGACAAAAAGTCGAAGTAGTCTTTGATCAAACACCTTTTTATGCTGAAGCGGGCGGGCAATTAGGAGATACAGGTTGTGCTATAGGTGATGGAATTCGTCTTCAAATCACAGATGTACAAAAAAAAGCAGAAGGAATATTTGTTCATCATGCGATTGTTGAACGAGGTATACTACGAACAGAGATGTCGCTTGTCCTTACAATTGATTACCAAAATCGTCGTCAACTCAGTATTAACCACTCGGCAACGCACTTATTGCACCATGCGTTATCCACGATTCTTGGTTCCCATGTTTCTCAAAATGGATCATGTATTACTCCCGATGGACTGCGTTTTGACGTAACACATTCAAAACCAATTACTAGTGCAGAACTCAAATCTATTGAGGATAATGTCAATGATATTATTGCACAAAACCTTCCCGTTGTTACGAGAATCATGAATAGAGAAGATGCAATAGCATCTGGTGCTGCTGCTTTACTAGGGACAAAATATAATGATAGAGTCAGAGTTGTCTCTGTAGAATACGAAGATGGAGGAGTGCATTCTTCTGCATTATGTGGAGGAACGCATGTTTCTTCTACGGGAGAAATTATGCTTTTGTATATTGTGTCTGAAAGTTCGATTCGTGCTGGTATCCGTCGTATTGAGGCTATCACTGGACAAAGGGCACGTTCTCATCTTATGGGACAAGATGAAAAATTGAAATCACTTGCATCTTTTCTTAAGGTATCACAGGGCAATGTTGTCGGACGTGTAGAAGAAATATGGGAAGAATATCGTAAGTTGCAATTGATTCATGCTAAACGCAAGTTACAATTAAATGTTGAGGATTTATCTTGTCATAAGATTGCAGATGTTAATTTTATGAGCCACATTATTTCTGAAGTGGATTCTAAAGAGCTCAAAAGTGTAATGGATGCACTGCAAAAGAAAATCCAGTCTGGAATCATCATGCTTGTTGGCATTTCTAAAGAGAAAAAGGCTTCTGTTTTGATTGTAGTGACGGAAGATTTACTTGATCGTTTTAATGCTGTTGACCTTGCTCGTTTGTCTGCGAAGGTATTGGGAGGAGGTGGTGGTGGAGGACGCCCTCATATGGCTCAATCTGGTGGACCTAATGGTAATAAAGCAGATCAAGCTATTGCAGGGGTTGCATCTTTTCTGAAAAAGTAGAATAAGTGATATAAAAAAATAAAATTTTTCCATCGCTATGATTTATGCCATATGGAAATATCCATGGTTGCTAGACAGGGAAAAGACTATCGATGAGTGCCTTGGTTATCAAATATGGCTTGCAACAGTATAGATGTTCATTTTTTCAGAAAATCACCTAGCATGGATATGCCTTTAATTCCGTTAAGCATAGCTTATGTTTGTAATATCGTTGTCGTTTAGTCAATGAGGATAAATCATTTTTTCGGGTTTAACAATGAGGTCATATTCTGTGGCAGAGATAAGCCCACTAGCAATAGCTTCTTCTTTAAGAGTAGTGCTATTGTGATGAGCTTTTTTAGCAATCATACTTGCATTGTCATATCCTATTTTAGATGTCAGGGCAGTTACAAGCATTAAAGATCGGTTTAAAGAAAGCTGAATATTTTCTTTCCGTGCTTGGATACCTTCTATACAATTAATAGTGAATGAATCAATAGAATCGCTCAAAAGCTGTATAGATTGCAAAACGTTATAGGCAATCATTGGTTTATAGACATTAAGTTCAAAATGTCCTTGGCTATTGGCAAAAGTAATAGCGGCATGATTTCCAAAAATGTGCGCACACACTTGTGTTATTGCTTCGCACTGAGTCGGATTAACTTTTCCCGGCATAATGGAAGATCCAGGTTCATTTTCAGGCAGCATCAGTTCTCCTAATCCTGAACGTGGTCCAGACCCCAGAAAACGAATATCATTGGCTATTTTAAAGAGAGCTGTAGCAGAGGTATTAATCGCGCCATGACAAAAAGCAATAGCGTCATGGCAAGCCAGTGCTTCAAATTTATTAGGAGCCGTGATAAATGGCAACCCTGTAATG
The DNA here is from genome assembly GCF_000590865.3 of Candidatus Liberibacter asiaticus. Lineage (NCBI taxonomy): Bacteria > Pseudomonadati > Pseudomonadota > Alphaproteobacteria > Hyphomicrobiales > Rhizobiaceae > Liberibacter > Candidatus Liberibacter asiaticus. The sequence goes on along the minus strand of NZ_CP010804.2, from coordinate 70,675 downwards.
TCTCTTATATTTTGAGCAACTTTTTCGGCAAATCCTACGGGAGTATTAAGTCCAGTTCCAACAGCTGTTCCACCCTGAGCAAGCTCATAAAGACCATCAAGAGTCATTTCTATGCGTTTGATAGAGTTTTTGACTTGTGTGGCATATCCTGAAAATTCTTGACCTAGAGTTAAAGGAGTAGCATCTTGGGTATGAGTCCGTCCAATCTTTATAATATCCTGAAAATCACTGATTTTCTTTGTAAGGGCTACATGCAAATTGCGAAGAGTTGGTAGTAAACGATGGACTATGCGTTCTGCGCAAGCTATGTGTATTGCTGTTGGATAAGTATCATTTGAAGATTGGCATAAATTAACATGGTCATTAGGATGTACGGGACTCTTTGACCCCATAACTCCGCCGAGTATTTCTATTGCACGATTGGATATTACTTCGTTAACATTCATATTTGACTGTGTGCCGGATCCTGTTTGCCACACAACCAAAGGAAAATGATCGTCTAATTTTCCATTGATTACTTCTTCTGATGCTTTTACAATTGCTTCCCCAATTTTTGGATCAAGTTTGCCTAGTTCTATATTAACCCGTGCTGCTGCTTGTTTTATAATTCCGAGTGCACGTATGATAACAAGAGGTTGTTTTTCTTCTCCAATTTTGAAGTTTTCTAACGAACGCTGTGCTTGAGCTCCCCAGTAACGATCTTCTTGCACTTTCATGGTGCCGAAGCTATCTTGTTCATTGCGAGTGTTAGTCATCGTTTTTTCTTTCAATACTATGATATCTTTCTTGGAGAATATTGCTATAAACGCAAGAACATTATAAGTTTTTTATCAACTCAAACATAATGATCGCATTTTTTGTGAATGCATTCCATTTAAATTCTCTGATCCATGGAAAATCTTTATCTTTTTGTATAAACGTATATATTATTATTTTTTAAACTTAGCAATAAGATCTCTGGTAAAAAATGTTTTTTGAAAAGACCAATATACTGAAGACACATATTGAAGTAATACGTGACTAAAAGAACTTCCTTCCATTGGAGACCCTTTTTACGATAGTTCATACCAGAGCCAAGATCAGCAATGATCTCAATCCCAAAAGTCCAACCTTGTCGAGCATAACAGAGTTCAAAAATTGCTTCTGACGCTCTAGGTCATTTTTTGATCATGGTTAGATACACGAGCATAGGCAGTCATCTGAGATCACCCCCGTACAAAAGGACTATGTGGATGAAGATCCTTTTTTTATCATTCCTCATTTACCAAGATATCATTGCTTGGATTCTTGGATTTCGGTTTTAGAAATGGTATTCCTCCCTTGATTAGTGGTAGCTCTCCTTTCTGCTTTACATAATTTATCATATTTACTATGTCTTTGCATGGACATGCTATGTCCTATTTTCTTTCCCTCGATGCTCTGATCACTGGATTTCATCTCCTTGGTATAAGTTTCTTCAGCATTTTCTTGTAGCGGCTGATGATATTAGAGACGCTACTATTAATCCTTGTGGCATTCATTTAATTAATCGCTTCGTTAGTAATAGCCATAAAATGCACTTGTAGATTGCAAATAATTGATCATTGGTTTATTTGAGTCAACGTATACACTTTTGATAATTAGTTAAAAAGCGATCGTTTATGGAATTATGGTTGAGAAGGGTTACCGCTTTATTTCAATGCTTTTTAGAAATGATTTTGATGGCTTAATCCCATTTCAACCCTGCTCCTTGTTGATATTCTGTGACCCGAGTTTCGAAGAAGTTTTTTTCCTTTTTCAAATCTATTACTTCACTCATCCAAGGGAAAGGGTTTTCTGTATATTTGAACAAAGGTTCTAAACCGATTTGGTGACAACGACGATTGGCGATGAACTGCATATATTGTTCACATGAGGGAGCATTTAACCCCACGAACCCTTTTGGCATTGTTTCATGTGCATAGGCGATTTCGAGGAGGGTAGCTTCATGGAGCATGGTGCGACTTTTTTGTTGGAACTCTTTTGTCCAAAGATGGGGGTTTTCGATTTTAATTTGGTTGATGACATCAATACCAAAATTGAGATGCAGTGATTCATCTCGCATGATGTATTGATATTGTTCGGCGATTCCCACCATTTTATTGGCTCTTCCTAGCGATAGTATTTGAGCAAACCCCGTGTAAAACCACATTCCTTCAAACACGACATAAAAAACGAAGAGATCTTGTAAGAATTCTTGATCTGCGTCTTTTTGTTCCAGTAGTGAAGGATGGAGAGCTCAGAGTTTGAGTATACTGTAAAGCCCAATTGGCTTTAGCGGTGATGGAAGGGACTTCTCGATACATGTTAAATAGTTCTCCTTCATCAAGACCGAGACTAGTGATAATGTATTGGAAGGTATGGCTATGCACTGCTTCTTCGAATGCTTGTCGTAGGAGATATTGTCGACATTCAGGATTAGAAAGATGGCGATAGATTGCTAGGACAATATTGTTAGCGACTAGGCTTTCAGAAGAGGCGAAAAATCCGAGGTTACGTTTAATCATCAGGCGTTCATCATCTGTCAATCCGTTTTTTGATTTCCACAGTGCAAGATCGTCTTGCATAGGTACTTCGGTTGGCATCCAATGATTATTGCAAGCAGATAAATACTTTTCCCATGCCCATCCGTATTTTAGGGGTAATAACTGATTGACGTCGGAGCGGGCATTCAACATGCGTTTATCATCGACATTGACCCGCTTTTCTCCTGCTTGAATAGGGCTTAATCCTGTGTTATTTGCCATAGTTTTCCTTCTTTGTTCAGTGTTGAAAGGTGCGAGGGGGGTTAAAAAATAATCGTTGAATCAATAGGATATTATTGATGGGTTTTAAGGGTTATAAGGAGATTAAACAATTGATTATACGGTATAATATTTTAATGTGCCTATGTATATTAAGATCGTTATACATTTGAGTTCCAGAACTAAATGAATCACAGTCACTCATTATAACTGTCGATGATAGCAGAGATGCTCCCCATAATTTTCTAACATCCATTAATGCAATTTTCATTTCGACGACTAACTAAAAAAAATTTTAAGAATAATAAATCAATAACTCGTCTCTGTGAACCCCTTTTTAGGATGTCATTTTCTTTCCTCTTGAGATTCATAAAAAGTGGGGGAGTTACGAATAAAAGATCTTTAGGATAAGGAGTAGTTTAAATTCTTGATTTACAAGTACAATTCTAATGACTTTTTGTATTATGGATTTTCATGTAAATGATTCAAAAGAATTCTTAATAACGGGTAAAAAATGTATCTTTATCTTGATTGGTATAAAACAATAATAGTGTCGAAGGGAAAAGTTGAAAGCTTTTTTATAAAAAATGCATTCATAAATGGTAAGATGATATTTGAGGATTGACCTTAATAGGAATTCAGCTTAGAAATAACAGTATATAAAAAAGATAGTCGACCCTGCTTTTTTATTGATTAAACGTATCCCATGGTCACGGTTCTATGACGTGTATTTTTTGTGACCTGTCAAATTTTGCAAAACAAAGTTAGAGGAGGGTGCGTTTCCTAATCGTTTCTCTAGAGGATAGAGGATGTGGAAGCGGTAATTTGAGAGGAAGTATATATGAGTAAGCGTGAGTCATCTAAGCATAAGATTGATCGTCGTATAGGTGAAAATTTATGGGGACGTCCGAAGTCGCCTGTCAATACGCGTTCCTACGGACCTGGTTTACATGGTCAGCGTCGTAAGTCGAAGCCTTCCTATTTTGGATTGCAGTTGCGCGCTAAGCAGAAGATGAAAAAATATTATGGTGATATCAGTGAAAAGAAATTTCGCTCTATATTTAAAGAAGCAGATCGTAGTAGAGGCGATACTTCTCATAATTTGATTTCTTTTCTTGAATCTCGTTTGGACACCATAGTATACCGAGCTAAATTTGTTCCTACCATTTTTGCTGCGCGCCAGTTTGTGAATCATCGTCATGTACTTGTTAATGGTCGTTCTGTTAACATTGGATCATATCGCTGTAAGGAAGGTGATGTTATAGAGGTGAAACAAAAATCTAAACAATTGGCTTCTGTTTTAGAAGCTTCCCAGCTCGCTGAACGTGATGTGCCTGAATATATTAGTGTCAATCATGATAATATGGTTGCTACTTTTGTTAGAATCCCGTCTTCTCTCAAGGATGTTCCGTATCCTGTTATTATGCAACCTAATCTTGTTGTTGAGTTTTATTCCCGTTAAAAACTATATTGTGGGATAGATTACCTTGGGGGAATATATTTGGATTTAAAAAAAATTATAGATGGTATTTATGAAGAGATAAAGCCCCAAATTGGTCAAGGTCGTGTAGCAGATTATATTCCCGAATTGGCTAAGGTGCGTATTGATCATTTTGGTATGTCTCTTGCTTTAGAAGATGGCACTGTCTATTCCGTAGGTGAATCGGAATTTTTGTTTTCAATTCAAAGTATTTCGAAGGTTTTTCTTCTCACGATAGCTCTACGAAAGTTTGATGAGGAAATTTGGAAACGCGTTGGTCGGGAACCTTCAGGATCTTCTTTTGATTCAATAGTACAGCTTGAGAATGAGAATGGTATTCCCCGCAATCCGTTTGTTAATGCTGGAGCTATAGTTGTCTCGGATGCAGTTCTTGGGAGCAGTTCTGCAGATGATGCAATAGAGAATTTTTTGAATTTTATGCGTGGTATTGCCGGTGATGCATCAATTCATATTGATTCCGTTGTTGCTAATTCAGAAATTGAAACGGGTTACCGTAATTTTGCTCTTGCGAATTTTGTACGTTCTTATGGTAACATAAGGTATAAAATTGAGGATGTTTTGAAATTTTATTTTCATCAATGTTCCCTCATGATGAATTGCGTGCAACTTGCCAAGTCGGGTTTGTATCTTGCATTTCGAGGATATAATTCCTTAACGAATCAGTCGGTTATCTCTCCACTACAGTCCCGTTGCGTGAACGCAGTAATGCTGACATGTGGTCATTATGATCATTCTGGTGATTTTGCATATCGTGTTGGATTTCCTGGTAAAAGTGGTGTTGGAGGAGGTATTCTAGCTATTGTGCCGTCTAAAGCGTCCATTGCTGTTTGGTCTCCTGGTTTGGATAATTCTGGCAATTCCTTATTGGGTGCTAAAGCGCTTGAACTTTTAGCAATTCGCACAGGTTGGTCAATATTTGATCCTTCGGTGATCTAAAAATCAAGATATTGGTTTTCTAGCAGTTATTTTAGTGCATTTTCTTATCAATTTATATTGAATCGACCGACAGTTCCCTGATGACGTATGGATAAAAAAATCATGGGTTTATTTCTTCCGTAATTGAATAGGGAATCAGTTAGTATTTGATTATCCAAATAGGTAAATATAAATTTTGTTAAAAGAGAGCCTTTCGGCGTTTTTCCAGAATATAGGTAAAGAGGGATCGGATCGAACTTGTACATAAGGCTTTTATGGCGATTAAAAATTCAGGTGCTGAATTTTTTCTCATAGATGCTAAACATGGGTCATCAAAATATAAATATGCATAGGGAGGATGAAGCCACCACTAATTGGCTTTTTCATATCTTTAAACAATATAGAACATGAGGAAGGATGGCTTTGAGACGTGAAAACGATTAAGAATGAATAAATTCTGCGCTTTTGAGCTATTAATAAAGTAGTATATAGGAGAATATAAAATGTACATTTTGCAAATACTCAAAAATTATTTTATAGATAATTGATTTTAAAATTCCACTAAAGTAGTTTTACTTCAATAGTTTATTAGATATTTTTGTAGATAATAAAATTAGACTTACTACAGATATGATACTTCTATAAATATTGCTAACGCTCTTACAGAGCAGTATTATCTTAAAATACCGCTGTGCTTCATCTCGATTAAGTTGAAGTGCCTTAAAACGCTCTTTCGGGTATCCTCTACAGCACGTTGTGCCCTGTCTTTCTCCTTCTGTATCCATGCTCTGTAAACCTTTACAAACTATCTATCTACATGATTTCGCCATTCTTATTTTATCTCTTCTTCAGACATGAGATTTCCCTCCTTTTTAATTTTTGAAAATTGCAGGAGTGGTTTAAAGAATCGTTGAACCAATAGGATAGTATTGACGATTTTCGAGGATTAAGTAATTACCCTATCCACTTTATATTGAACAGTACATTTCAAATTCAACAGGGGAAGGGCTGCTTTCTAGCTTCAGTACTTCTTTCATTTTTAAGTTGATAAATGCATCAATTTGATCATCGTCAAAAACATTTCCCACTTTTAAGAATTCCCTATCTTTATCGAGGTTTTCCAAGGATTCGCGTAGTGAAATGCATATTCTCGGTATTGTGTTTTGTTCTTCTAAAGAGAGTTCATCAATATTTTTCCCAGGGTGAATTTTTTTGGCAATTCCATCTAATCCTGCCATGAGGATGGCGGCAGGTGCAAGATAAGGATTAGCACTAAGATCGGGAAATCTGATTTCAATGCTTTTATTGTCTGACTTGTTTTCATATGGGATACGACAAGAGGCTGAATGATTATGAGTTGAATAAGTAAGTTTTGTTGGAGACTGACTATCAGTTAGTAAGCGTTTATAGGAATTAGTTGAAGCATTTGTTAAAGCATTCAAGGATTTTGCATGTTTGATGATACCTCCTAGATAATAAAGGCCTTTTAGAGATACTCTATCATGTTGATTCCCTGTAAAAATCGCTTTTTCCCCTTTGTGAATTGACATATTTAGATACATGCCTGAACCATTATGAGAAGCGATAGGTTTTGGCATAAAAGTAGCAATCTTGCAATATGAATTGGCTACTTGATGAACAGAATATTTATACTTTTGCAGATTGTCAGAAGCATGTAATAATGATTCTGATTGTAAACCGAATGAGTGTTGAGCATCATTTATTTGATTATGATATTTTGTGATTTGAACGCCTATGTTATTTAGAGCGCTTACAATTTCGGATCGCATATCATGCAACTTATCTTGTGGAGGCAGTGTATAACTACTCTTCGCGTGTGAATCATATCCTTTATTATTGCCGTTTTGTAAAAATTCAGTGGACTCCAATGCAAATCCTGATTTGATGGGCGAAATTGTACAATGAACGTTGTCAAATACAAAAAATTCGGTTGTTATTCCGAGTAATAATGTATCACCTATGTCTGTTGTTTGGAGGTAATCTATTGCCTTTTGGGCAGTATAACGAGGATCACGATTATAGGGTTGGAGAGTAATAGGGTCATATACGTTACAGATGAATGCTACTGTTGATTGTGCATAAAATGGATCCATGTGCATTGTTTCTATATCGGGGATTAGAAGTAAATTTGGATGTTTAGAATGCCATCCATCGATAGAAGAGCTATCAAACGTGATTCCATTTAGAAGAGTGTTTTCATTGAACAAGGAGACGTTCATTGATATATGGCGAAATTTTCCTTGTAAGTCGGTAAAACGTAAATCAATGAATTTTACCTTCTCTTGTGCAATTTTTTGGATAATGCTAGTAGCTTTATCAACCATTTTACACTCTCCTTCTATTTTTTGTGTAATGAAGAAATAATACAATAATCTTTAGTGAAAATTTTTTTCTTATATCGCAATGTGAAGATCATCTTTTTTTGATATTAGTTGGTAAAGGTGTGTTGTACTCTATGGTTTCTACTATGGTATAATACTTGAGATATTGGCAACATACAGTTCGGGTATCATTATTTTTAATAACAGTAAACCATATTCTTATAATCATTTGTTTTTTAAGATAGATTTGAGAAATTTTCCAGTATATGAAAGGGGTTCTTTGGCTATTGCTTCTGGGGGTCCAGATGCGATGATTTCTCCACCGCCATCTCCTCCTTCTGGTCCAAAATCTAAAATCCAATCAGCTGTTTTGATAACTTCTAGATTATGTTCGATAACAATAATAGAGTTTCCTCTGTCAACGAGTGTGTGCAAAATATTCAATAGTTTGGCTATGTCATGATAATGCAGACCAGTCGTGGGTTCATCTAATATGTAGAGGGTGTTGCCTGTAGCTTGTTTCGAGAGTTCTTTGGCAAGTTTCACGCGTTGCGATTCTCCTCCTGATAGTGTATTGGCTGACTGTCCAATTTTAATGTATCCCAGGCCTACTTCTTTCAGGGTTGTTAATTTATTATGTATTGTGGGAATAGCCGCAAAAAAATCTAAGCTTTCGTCAACTGTCATAGAGAGAACATCGGCTATTGATTTATCTTTGAAGCGTATTTGTAGGGTTTCAGGATTATAGCGTTGTCCTTGGCATACATCACATGTGATGTATACATCTGGAAGGAAGTGCATTGCAATTTTTATTACACCGTTTCCTTCACAAACCTCGCATCTTCCCCCTTTGACATTGAAAGAAAAACATCCGGCTTTATATCCACATGCTTTGGATTCAGGTAGGTTGCTAAACAAATCGCGGATTGGTGTGAACGCTCCAACATAAGTTGCGGGATTAGAGCGAGGTGTATGACCGATAGGAGATTGATTGATGCTGACAACTTTGTCGATATACTCAAGCCCATCAATACGGTCATATATTCCAGGATTATACTTAGATCCCATAATAATGCGCGCAGCTGCTTTGTATAAAGTAGATATAAGAAAAGTAGATTTTCCTCCTCCGGATATTCCAGTAATTGCGGTAAATAATCCAAGAGGGATAGATCCTGTGACGTTTTTCAAATTGTTGCTTCGTGCGTTGATAACGTGAATCATTCGATTTGGATTATATTGGCGTCTTTTTTCTGGTATTTTAATGCTCATTTTGCCAGACATATATTTCCCAGTTAGGGAGGTTGGATGTGCTATAATTTGAGATGGAGAGCCTTCTGCTACGATTTTCCCTCCATTAATACCAGCTTCTGGTCCTATATCTACAATATGATCGGCAGCGAGCATGGTTTCTTCATCATGTTCAACAACGATCACAGTATTCCCTGTATCGCGAAGATGTTTGAGAGTGTTGATTAGCTTAGTATTATCACGTTGGTGCAAGCCTATAGAGGGTTCGTCTAATATATAAAGCACTCCGGTTAATGCAGATCCTATTTGGGATGCGAGGCGTATACGCTGACTTTCTCCATTTGATAACATGTTGGAATTACGTGATAAAGTTAAATAATCAAGTCCTATTTCCACAAGAAAATGAATTCTTTTCTGAATTTCTTTTAGAATAGATTCTGATATTTTATTGGCTTTTTGTGTGATTTGTGTGGGGAGTTGTTCAAACCAAATTTGTGCTTTTTTAATTGACATATCGGCGATTTCTCCGATATGTTTGCCGGCAATTTTGACTGCGAGTGATTCATCTTTAAGACGATATCCATGACAAATTGTGCAAGGAGATGAAGACATATATCGTTGTATTATTTCTTGGAGAAGTGAGGAATCCGCCTCACTCCAACGTTTTTCTAAGGTTGGAATGATTCCCCTGAAGGATAGATTGGAATATGAAGATTTCTTATGACGAGCTAGGGCAATGCTGTTTTTTTTTGTTCCGTAAAGAAGTATTTGTTGATTTTCATTAGATAAAAGATCCCAACTATCATTGATAGAAAATCCTAGATCTTTCCCTAAAGCGGTGAGAATGTTGGTATGATATGCGGATAAAGGATTTGACCAAGGAGCGATGGCGCCATTATTTAATGCTAATTTTGAATTAGGGATCACAAGTTTTTCATCTACTTTTTGTCTTGTTCCCAGCCCATCGCAATGATGGCAGGCACCTGCTGGGTTATTGAAAGAAAAAATACGAGGTTCTATCTCTGCGATACTGAATCCTGATACAGGACAGGAAAGATTTTCAGAAAAAAGAATATGATCAGAGGAGTTATGAGACAGATTTGGGCTTGTTTTTTCATCATTATGGAAAGTAGAATCCGCAATAGTGGCAATAGCTAAACCATTGGTTAATTGCAGACAAGTTCTCAGGCTATTGACGATTCTTTCTCTGATATTCTCATGAACGACAATGCGATCTACAACAACTTCGATAGTATGTTTGTATTTTTTATCAAGGTCGGGTGCGTCGGATATATGATAAAACACCCCATCAATTTGCACTCTTTGAAATCCTTTTTTGAGTATTTCTGCTAGCTCTTTTTTATATTCTCCTTTGCGATTTCGTACTATAGGAGCTAGCAAGTACATGCGAGTTCCTTGTTCAAATGAAAGAAGGCGATCTGCCATTTGGCTGATAGTTTGGCTTTCTATAGGGAGTCCTGTTGTGGGAGAATGGGGAATGCCTATTCGTGCAAACAGTAAGCGCAAATAATCATGGATTTCGGTTATGGTACCAACAGTAGAACGAGGATTATGAGATGTATTTTTTTGTTCAATGGATATGGTAGGAGATAAGCCATCAATTTGTTCTACATCTGGTTTTTTGATGGTTCCTAAAAATTGTCGTGCATATGTAGAGAGACTTTCTACATATCGTCTTTGTCCTTCGGCATGAATTGTATCAAAAGCTAGTGAGGATTTTCCCGATCCAGAAACACCAGTCATGACAATTAATTTATTGCGTGGCAATTCTATGCTAATGTTCTGAAGATTGTGTTCCCGAGCACCGCGAATGGAAATATTTTTGATTTTACTCATTATGTTTGATAGAATCTGTGTTGGATGAGGATATTAGTACAAATTATTATGTATGGTAGGAAGAATCACCTGTAAAGTAGTATAGAAAAATAGCATATACGAATAAAGGGATATAATATATCGATTCCATATTTTTAGAATAGAGTTGGTTTTTATTGATGAAGAATTCTATGAGCAACTAAGGAAATTGGGGTGTTTTATAAATGGTAGCAAGTCTCAATAAGGTTATTTTGATAGGAAATCTCGGAGCAGATCCGGATGTGCGGCATACGCAAGATGGGCGTAAGATTGTAAATATTCGTATTGCTACTTCTGACAGTTGGAAAGATCGTGTTACGAATGAACGTCGTGAAAAAACAGAATGGCACTCCGTCATCGTTTTTTCTGAAGAGCTTTGTAGGATTGTGGAACAGTATCTTCGCAAAGGTTCTAAAGTTTATATAGAAGGTTCGCTTCAAACTCGTAAGTGGCAGGATCAATCTGGTAATAACCGTTATACGACGGAGATTATTATGCGTAGTATGGTTATGTTAGATGGGCGTAGAGATTCTTTACAAGGTGAAGAACAGAGGAGTGAACAGCATAGTAATAATTTAAAGGAAAATGTTGTTGGTAACCGCTATTCATCACCACGAGAAGAGAGTGTATTCTCTGATGAACTTGACGATGAGATTCCGTTTTAGTAATCGTATATAAGAATTAGATTCAGTAGATGTGATCTCTTGATCTACTGGAGTGCCCTCTATTTATACTTTTCGCTTGTACGAGGGGTACTGATACGGTAACGTGTACTAACAGTTTTATAAGAGGATCATGAAATCCATTGACCGAGCATATTATATCTAGTGATGAAGAAGAGGAGAAGGGCATAACTTCTGTTTCAATAACAGATGAAATGCAAAATTCTTATCTTACTTATGCAATTAATGTCATTTTAGGCCGTGCTATCCCTGATTTGCGAGATGGGTTAAAACCTGTTCATCGTCGTATACTTTTTGGTATGATGCAGATGGGCGTAGAATGGAATAAAAAATATGTGAAGTGCGCACGTATTTCCGGAGAGGTGATGGGTAAATACCACCCACATGGTAATGCTGCCATTTATGACGCATTGGCGCGTATGGCACAGGACTGGTCTTTGCGTTTGTTGTTAATTGAAGGACAAGGAAATTTTGGATCAGTCGATGGAGATCCTCCGGCAGCAGAAAGGTATACTGAATGTCGTTTGCAGAAAGCAGCGCATTTTCTGCTAGATGATCTTGGTAAAGATACTGTTGATTTCCGCCCTAACTATGATGGCTCTTTTCAAGAACCTGTTGTGCTTTGTGCTAGATATCCCAATGTGCTGGTCAATGGTGGTGGCGGTATTGCCGTTGGCATGGCTACCAATATCCCGACTCATAATTTGGGAGAAGTGGTTGATGGTTGTGTGGCCGTAATTGATAATCCTGATATTGATCTGGATGCCTTGATGGAGATTATTCGTGGTCCAGATTTTCCAACAGGAGCGGTGATCTTAGGACGTACTGGCATTAAAAATGCTTATGCAACGGGTCGGGGATCTATTGTAATACGAGGGGTCAGTCACATAGAAAAAACATCAGGCGATCGGGAGCAAATTGTCGTTACTGAGATTCCATATCAGGTTAATAAAGCGGCAATGCTTGAAAAGATTGCTGAATTAGTTAGAGAAAAGCGGATAGTTGATATAGCAGATCTGCGAGATGAATCGGATCGTCAAGGTTATCGAGTGGTCATTGAGTTGAAGCGAGGTGCTTCTGCGGATGTTATTCTCAACCAATTATATCGTTATACTTCTTTACAAAGTTTATTTAGCGTCAATATGGTTGCTTTGAATGGATATAAACCTGAGCGTTTTACCCTCATAGGAATACTCAAGGCTTTTGTTGCTTTTCGTGAGGAAGTGGTTGTAAGAAGAACAAAATATCTTTTGAATAAAGCACGTGATAGAGCTCATGTTTTGGTAGGTTTGGCTATTGCTGTGGCTAATTTAGACGAAGTTGTTCGTATTATTCGTTTTTCACCTAATCCAGAAACTGCTCGGCGAGAGCTTATGCAGAGAAGTTGGAACGCTTCTGATATTAAAGATTTAATTGATCTGATTGATGATTCAAGTTATACTATAGGTAGTGATGGAACGATGTACTTATCAGAAGTACAGACGCGTGCTATTCTAGAGCTTCGCTTAGCGCGGTTGACGGGATTGGGTCGAGACGATATTCGTAATGAGTTAAATAGTCTTGGCATAGAGATTAAGGAGTGCTTAGACATTTTGTCGTCGCGATCTCGTCTGCTGGGTATTATCAAGCAGGAACTGCTATCGGTTAAAGATGAACTTGATACTCCTCGTCGGACACGAATTGTAGAGGGTTTATTAGATATGGAAGACGAAGATTGCATTGTGCGAGAAGACATGGTCGTGACGGTTTCGCATCTCGGATATGTCAAACGAGTACCACTTTCTGTCTATCGGGCGCAGCGTCGTGGTGGTAAGGGGCGATCCGGTGTGGTGATGCGTGACGAAGATTTCGTTACGGATCTATTTATCGTGAGCACACATACTTCCGTTCTTTTTTTCTCTTCTTTAGGATTTGTGTATAAAGAAAAGGTATGGCGTTTACCTATTGGATCACCTCAAGCGCGCGGGAAAGCATTGATTAATATCCTCTCTTTAAATCAAGGTGAGCGTATCACAACGATTATGCCTTTTCCAGAGGATGAATCGAGTTGGAATAACTTATATGTCGTATTTGCTACTAAGCATGGCAATGTACGGCGTAATAAACTTTCTGATTTTATTCAAATCAATCGTAGTGGTAAGATTGCGATGAAATTAGATTCAAGAGATGAGATTCTTTCCGTTGAAACCTGTACACAAGAAAATGATATATTGTTGACTACTAAACTTGGACAATGTGTCCGCTTTCCGATTTCTGCTATACGAGTATTTGCGGGACGTAATTCTGTCGGAGTTAGGGGCATATCACTTGCTAAAGGTGATCAAGTTATTTCTATGGCAATTGTTCTTCATGCAGATGCGGATTATGATGAACGAATTTGTTATATGAAACATATGTCCGCCCAACGTCGTCTTATTTCAGGTGATACGGAAGAAATTACTTCTCTTAAAAATGATTCTTCTGTTGAGGGCAATATTTCGGAAGAGCGTTGTCAAGAATTAAAATTAAAAGAGCAATTTATCTTAACTGTATCAGAAAAAGGATTCGGGAAGAGAACATCTTCTTATGATTTTCGTATTTCTAATCGTAGCGGAAAAGGTATTCGTGCAACTGATGTGTCAAAAATAAATGAAATAGGAGCATTGGTAGCGGTATTTCCAGTTAACGATAATGATCAAATCATCCTTGTTTCGGATAAAGGAACTCTTATTCGAGTACCAGTCAATGAGATTAGAATTGCTAGCCGTGCTACCAAAGGGGTTGTTATTTTTTCTACTGCGAAAGATGAAAGGGTAGTATCAGTAGAACGCATTAGAGAATCTGAGATAGTTGATGAAGCGGAGTCAACAGAATAAACAAATTTTCTTTAGTATGCAGAGTTCTGCGAAGACAAAAAGGATTGTTATCACTCGGATTATACTGTGATTTCGGGGATATTATTTGAAGAACTGATAAAACTGATAGTTAAGATATAGTCGTGTTTTTTGTTCCGATGGGATAGGGAATAATGATAATCTTCCCTTTGTGAAAAAAATATTTAGGCAGGAGAAAAACAGCTGATCTTTGATTGTTTCAGAATAATTTTGGCGTGTGGCTTATGGTAAAAATAATGATGGTTAATATTATTTGAAATTGTTTAACATGGTATTGTTCTAAAAATTTAAACCTAATAGATGGTCAGGTACCCAATGTTATTCTATTCTAAGGATTACATCGAAGCGATGAGACCATGAGGTCGGCTTCTATTTTTAGAATAGTTGTGTTCTAATTGTATCGTTTTTTAAATGGCAGATTATGTAGTATTACTTCAGTAAGAAATTGGTGATAATGATTTTTTATGGTAAATATCGTATTAAAATTTGAAATGATGGTATCGGTATCGTATTTAAACCTGATAATCTTCACACGTTCATTCTATTGCATCAATCAATAAATTTTATCAATTATTTTTTAGAAAAGGATTACTCGTTCATGATGAGAAAGGCTGTTTATACAGGGTCTTTTGATCCTATTACCAATGGACATATGGATATAATCATTCAAGCTCTTTCTTTTGTTGAGGATCTAGTCATAGCTATTGGTTGTAACTCTGTTAAAACAAAAGGTTTTCTTTCAATTCAAGAGCGTTCGGAGTTGATTAAGCAATCTATTTTTCATTTTATTCCTGATAGCAGTAATAGAGTTTCTGTTATCTCTTTTGAAGGGTTAGCAGTCAATTTAGCAAAAGATATTTCTGCTCAAGTGATAGTACGTGGTTTGCGAGATATGACAGATTTTGATTATGAAATGCGTATGACATCTGTGAATCGCTGTCTTTGTCCGGAAATTGCAACTATTGCCCTTTTCGCTAAGGAATCTTCTCGGTATGTAACCTCCACTTTAATTCGTCATCTTATCTCAATAGATGCAGATATAACGTCTTTTGTCCCAGATCCTGTTTGTGTTTTTTTTAAAAAACATCGTCATCTCTCTTGTTAAATATGATTCTATAAAATTGTTTCCTAATACGATATTTTCTTGATTACATTCGCGTTTTTGTTATATACGATTGATATTTCCTAAAAAAATGATTTGTAATAATTTTTTCCTAGTGTATTTTTTACCAATAAAATATGTCATTTGATGGTGTTGTCATATTATTCAGATGATTAAAAAATAAAGGAGATAATGCAACTATGATGGTGAAGGAATTTGATTTTGATCTTCCACCTTCTAGAATTGCATTAAGACCTGTATTCCCACGGGATAGTGCACGTCTTATGGTTGTTCATCCAAATTTATCATGTCCCTTGGTAATTTCAGATCATTTAGTATCTGATCTGCCTGCTTTTTTAAATTCTAATGATGCAATTGTATTTAACAATACTAAGGTTATAACAGCACAATTAAATGGAGTACGTTTCTGTCATATAAATAGGAGAGAGAAGGAGATATCTTGTACTTTGCATATGCGTGTTTCTCCTAATAGTTGGAGTGTATATGCCCGTCCAAGTAAAGTGATCAAAAAAGGAGATATACTTCATTTTTTTTCACAGGATGGACAGTCTAGATTAGAGGCTACGGTTATAGACAAGTGGAATACAGGGGAAATTTTATTAGTTTTTTCCATTTCTGGTATAGAATTAGAGAGACAAATTTCTCTGGTAGGCACTATACCATTACCTCCGTATATTGCGCGAAAACGTCCTATAGATGCACGTGATTATGTTGATTATCAAACGACATATGCTAAAATCCAAGGTTCAGTAGCAGCGCCAACAGCTGGTCTTCATTTTACATCTAATCTTTTATCTAGGCTTATTTCTATTGGTATTAAGGTATATTTCGTGACTTTACATGTTGGTGCAGGAACTTTTATGCCAGTAAAAGTAGAAGATACTGACGATCATATTATGCATAGTGAAATAGGTTTTATAGACGCGCCAACAGCACAAGCACTAAATTCCGTCAAATCCCGAGGAGGGCGTATAGTTTCTGTTGGAACGACATCATTGCGTCTTTTAGAAACTGCAACAACAGAAGATGGAATCATAAATCCATGGTCTGGCTTCACTAATATTTTTATCACTCCAGGATATCGCTTTCGGGCGGTTGATATATTAATGAGTAATTTCCATTTGCCGAAATCAACTTTATTAATGTTGGTATCAGCATTTTGTGGAATAGAAGAAACAAAGAAAATGTATCAACATGCTATTTCTCATGCATATCGTTTTTATTCATACGGCGATACGAGCTTGCTTTTTCAAAAACGATAATGTTTTTTGAAATGAGATAATGGGAAAATACTTTTGGAAATTGTAAAATAAAGAATGCTGAAAACTACAGGAATTAAGATTCCTTTTCGGAGTGTTTTGTATTGTGTTGATAATCTTTTCCCATAGTGACAGTATGATAATGAGGATAAAAGATGATTGCTATTAAAATCGATTATCTCTTCTTCTTTATGAGAATTTTGATGCAATAATAACAATATTATGTTTCCTTCTAGAAATGTTGAATGTGGATAAAAATTTTCATTTTAATCTTAAAGCTGTCAGCGGTAGTGCTCGTCTAGGCGAAATTATTACTCCTAGAGGGGTTATTAAAACGCCAGCGTTCATGCCAGTTGGTACTGCCGGAACTGTTAAAGCGATGTACTTTGATCAAGTGCGTGATTTAGGTGCAGATGTCATTTTAGGCAATGCTTATCATTTAATGTTACGACCTGGTGCTGAGCGTATTGCACGTTTGGGGGGATTACATAAATTTATTCGTTGGTTTAAGCCAATACTGACGGATTCAGGTGGCTTCCAAGTGATGTCTCTTTCAAAATTATGTTCTATTGATGAACAAGGTGTTCGGTTTAGGAGTCATATTGATGGTAGTCTTTATCGTGTTTCACCAGAAGAATCGGTTCACATTCAAAATCTTCTTGGATCTGATATACAAATGCAGCTCGATGAATGTTTAGCGCTTCCTGCTGAGGATAAGGAGCTTAAACGCGCAATGGAATTATCATTGAGATGGGCTGAAAGATCCCTTGTAGCATTTGGTAATCAACCAGGTAAAGCTTTGTTCGGTATTGTGCAAGGTGGTGATAATATTAATCTTCGCTCTTTTTCTGCAGAACGTTTAAAAGAATTAGATCTTAAGGGCTATGCGATTGGTGGTTTAGCAGTTGGTGAGCCACAAGAAGTGATGTTGCATATTTTATCAAATGTTTTGCCCATATTACCTGTTGAAAGACCACATTATTTAATGGGAGTGGGTACACCAGATGATATTTTAAAATCGGTAAGTTATGGGGTAGATATGTTTGATTGTGTTATGCCTACCCGTGCAGGAAGACATGGTCTTGCTTTTACTCGTTTTGGTAAAATAAACTTGCGTAATGCAAGGCATATCGATGATATGCGTCCTTTGGATGCAGAATCTCATTGTTCTGCATTGCGTGATTATTCTCGTGCCTATTTACACCATCTTTTACGTGTCAATGAATCTCTAGCAGGGATGATTTTGTCTTGGGCAAATCTTGCTTATTATCAAGATTTAATGAAAGAAATTAGAAGTGCTATTGCAGAAGATTGTTTTGTAGATTTTGCGATGCAAACGCAAGAAAATTGGAAAAAAGGCGATATTCCCCCAATATTCACATAAGGAATATAGCAGTATAACTTATTTTAATGGCAGGTTTTACTGATTAGTCATTGGATAACGGTTGATCTATTTTTTCTCACTTTGTTTTGTTGATATTACGTCATTTATGTTTGCATATTCATGCAAAATTGTTGGGCCAAAAACGCTTTCAAATGACTTGCGAATAAGCGTATCGATATATTTCATTGAATAACTATAACCTAATTCCTTTAAACTAGTCACGCCATGTTGGCTAATACCACAAGGAACGATTCCAGTATAATAGCTTAGATCTGGGGAAATATTAAGTGAAAGTCCATGAAACGATATCCACTTTCGTATTCGTATTCCAATGGCAGCAATTTTTTCTTCAATTAGTAACAGTTGATTGTCTCGTGTTTTATTTGAGCGAACTACCCAAATTCCAACACGATCTTCACGTCTTTCACCTACTATACCCAATATTTTAAGAGTGCGTATAATAACTTCTTCGAGGGCTGCCACAAAACAGCGTAAATCTTTGCGACGTTTTGCGAGATTAAGCATGATATAAATGATGCGTTGTCCTGGTCCGTGATAAGTATATCCACCTCCACGTCCTGTAGTATAAACAGGAAGACTTTTAGGAGATAGCAAATCATCGGAAATAGCACTCGTGCCACTAGTATAGAGGGGGGGATGCTCGAGAAGCCAAACCAATTCTTCGGCATTGCCTAAAGAGATGCGTTGGATTTCACGTTCCATAATGATTTGAGATTCCTCGTAATCAACAGGATTATCCATCACCCACCAACGAATGGGAGATATATTTTCCATAGGAAACATTGAAGTATTAAGAGCATTCCTTGATAATAATTCCATAAAGAAGCCATTCTTGGTGCGGTCGAGAAGACTCGAACTTCCACAGGTTGCCCCACAGCGACCTCAACGCTGCGCGTATACCAATTCCGCCACGACCGCTTTTTACGTACTACATTCAACTAACAGAAGATGGACTCATATACAAGATAAATAATATTCTAAAAATTTAAACTACAGAGATTTTTTTTATGATGCTACTAGAAGACGATATCGGCTGGTTCAGTGTAACCAATATTGTCCGAATACTTAATAGGTGTACACGAGTCAGAAATGACTACTGACTTCATAGTGATTGACGAACCACTAAGATCCAAAGTTTCCTTTTAGTAATGAGTAGAGCAAAGAAAGGGAGCATTCCTGTAAGAATTCTCCCTTTCGTCTTTCATCATTATTGAGTGGCTTGTTTTAAATTTACCTTATTTAAGATCGTGCAGTTTTCCCCGCTTCTTTAGTTTCCACAACTTTTGTATTCTCTACAGTTGCTGTAGTGATAATTGTAGCCGCATCTTTAGATTCGTTAGCCTTTCTCTCTTGTCTAGCTACACCTACTTTAGCTTTTCTATCTTCCATAGTTTTAATCGCATCAGCTTTGCTCTTTTCTATAGCCATAACTATGTCAGATCTATATTTATATTTAGCTTCTGCAATACGAACTAAGTCAGTTTTATCCTTAGCATTAGACCTAGCTATGTCAATTTCAGCTTGATTTCCGCTATCTTTAGCTTTTGCTTCAGCTATTTTAGCATCAGCTTCAGCCTGAGCTGTTTCTAATTCAGCCATAGCTTTTTTTGCTGCAGCTTCAGCTATTTTAAATCAATTTTCGTCATCTTTTGTTTTTTCACTCATAACTTTGTCAATTGAGGCTAAAAGAGCTTTGTGATTGTCCCTTTGTTGATTTTCTTTTATTTGAGCTTTAGCTATGTCAGTCATACTTTTAATGCACACCATCACCAGAATGTGAATCACAACCGCTGATTATAGCAGTAGATGACAATAGAGACACAATTAAGAGTTTTTTGATATTCACTGGAATAATCCTTTCATCAATTACTGATACAGCCTGATACAATTATCTGTAGACTGCAATACAACTCTTGATTTATAGTTATACTGAATAATCAATAAAAAGATAAATAAAAAAATTATAGATTGTAAATTTTTCACTATTCTCCTATACTAGTCAATGCTTAAAATAGTATTTTTTATAAATATATAACTAACATAAATAAAAATCATCTATAAATTGTAATGTGTTAACATGTACTTAAAATGGTATTCCTATAAATCATTAACTTATTTTAGATTGTATTCAGACTACATTAGTGTACAATACACTTATAGATTGTTATATTATCCTAATTACCTAAAATACAACGACATATAAACTACTAATAAAATTCAATTTAAATTTGTAATAAATAGGTGCTTATTTGTTTCAAGATTTAAAATGATATGTAATTTTTTTTAAATGATACAAATTGGTATATAAATTAAATTGTACAGAAGAGGATGGAACTAGATTACAAGAGATGGAGAGAAGGAATTAAAATAAATTACTTCCAATTATGGTATTGATTAAATACGAAACTTATTTTGCTAATAAGATAGCAGAGTGGAGCGTTGATCTTCTTTAATGGTGACCCCTGCAGGATTCGAACCTGCGACATCCTGCTTAGAAGGCAGGCGCTCTATCCACTGAGCTAAGGAGCCGATTTCTTTATGTTGTTAAAGCTATTTTAGTGAGTCCATGGTTCTAGACGATCATATGAAAAATTTCTTTGATAAGAAAGTTCTTTTTGCGACTCTTTACAAGATGGGATCACGCAATACTGAATACCATGATCGCTTGCATACTTTTCCGCTGCTTCTAGAGATGGAAAGAAGAGTTTTACTTGTTGTAGAGTATCCTTAGAAGACGTATAACCCAAGAGAGGTTCTATATAAGGAGGCGTTATTTTTTCAAACTCTAGCACCCACTTTCCAGTACGGCCTTTTCTACCTGATTGGGTAGACGTCTTGCTTCTGTTGTAAATTCTTGCTGACATATTCACAGTCCAGATATTATCACAGGTCTACATTGCATACTTCAGTGGACGGTTTTTCAATGGTCGGAGTGGAGAGATTCGAACTCTCGACCCTCTGGTCCCAAACCAGATGCGCTACCAAGCTGCGCCACACTCCGAAACCGTACAAAAAGATATGTTATATACATATTACTACTAATCAAGTTAAATTCTCGGTTTATTAAAAAAATAATTCGTGAATTAACTGAATATAGCTAGAAAAGGATCGTAATACACGTATATATACCTTATTAGAATGAGCTAATAAATTATTTGACTTAAAAAAGCTTGTGTGCGTTCATGTTGAGGATTATTGAAGAATTCTTCAGGAGAGTTCTGTTCAACAATTTGTCCTTGATCCATGAATACGACTCGATCAGCAACCTGGCGAGCAAAACCCATTTCATGCGTTACACAAACCATGGTCATTCCTTCTTCTGCAAGTTCGATCATTATATCTAATACTTCCTTGACCATTTCTGGATCTAGTGCAGAAGTTGGTTCATCAAATAACATAATTTTTGGCTGCATACACAAAGAGCGTGCAATGGCAGCACGTTGACTTTCCCCTCCAGATAATAAAGAGGATGACCTATGAGATTTATCTGCAATTTTTACCTTGTTTAAATAGTGCATTGCCAGCTCTTCAGCGTCTTTTTTAGGCATTTTTCGAACCCAAATAGGACCAAGAGTACAATTTTCTAAAACACTGAGGTTAGAAAAAAGATTGAAATGCTGGAAAACCATACCCACATCGCGACGAACTTCATGAATATTTCTGATATCATCGTTGAGAGGGATGCCATTAATAATAATCTCTCCCGCTTGATGTTTTTCAATATGATTAATACAACGAATTAAAGTTGATTTTCCTGATCCCGAAGGTCCTGCAATGATGACACGCTCGCCACGTAGTACGTTGAGGTTAATATCGCGTAGTGCATGAAAATTTCCATACCATTTATTTAAGAATTTTATTTCAACAGCAAAATTATTCTTTGGAGGATTTTTGGAATTTATTGGAGTATTTTTCATCTTTGCAAGAATCCTTATTTTTTGCTTCCTTTATGAAGAGTTTTTTCTATAAATACCGAGTATAATGAGATACTAAAACAAAATATCCAAAATACAAATCCGATAAATATCAATCCCGTAGTAGGAGTAACAGAGGATATCCACGTTGATTCACTGAAGTTTACTCTTACAATTCCTAGAAGATCAAACATATTGATGATAGATATGAGAGAGCTATCTTTAAATAACCCTATAAAAGTATTTACAATTCCTGGGATAACGCGCTTAATTACTTGTGGCATGATAATAAGACGCATTTTTTGAAGATAGCTTAGCCCTAAAGAATTAGCTGCTTCGAATTGTCCTTTTGAAATAGATTGTAGACCTCCTCTCAGAACTTCTGCAATGTATGCAGATGCAAAAGCAGAAACCCCCAAAAGAGCCCGTAACAATTTATCTACATCCCATGTATCCGGAAGGAATAATGGCAGCATGATGCTAGCCATAAACAGAACGGTAACTAAAGGCACTCCACGAAATAACTCAATGAATGTAATACACGCGTATCGTAAAACTGGAATATTAGAATTTCTTCCTAATGCTAGTAAAATACCTAATGGCATTGAAATGATAATTCCAAAAAATGAAATTACGAGCGTAACCAACAATCCTCCCCATAATGATGTTTCTACAATGCTAAGACCTAAGCCACCGTATAAAACGAAAAAGGAAAATATCGGAAATAAACCAAATAACAAAATGCTATTGAGGAATTTACGAGGAAAAGAAGGAATAAGCATAGGGGTCAAGAGAATTGATCCAGTTAGAAAAACCAGAATAGGTCTCCATCGTTGTGCCATAGGATAATTTCCAAATATAAACTGCTCGTAGCGATCATATATGAAAGCCCAACAAGCAGCGTTCCAACCATCAGGTTGTATCCCGCCTTGAGATACCGTTGTACATACTGTTCTGTTACTTCCTATCCAGACAGCGTCTAAGAAAACCCAGTGGATAATTCCAGGGATTGAAAATAGTAGCAAGCATATTATCAACGCTGTTAGCAAAATATCTTTTGGTGTGCCAAAGAAGTTTTTATGAATCCATGCAATAATTCCACGTTGATATACAGGAGGTAAAGAAGGTTGTAATAATCGTTTGCGTACGTAAGGAAACTCTTTACAAGAATCAATCATTTTTTCTCCTTTAAAGCGATTTTAGCGTTCAAACGGTTCATAAACAGAGCAATCATGATTGATAGACTTAAATAGATGAACATCCAAATTAGAATAATTTCGATTGCTTGACCCGTTTGATTAATAATAGTCCCCCCAACCGATACTAGATCTGCAAACCCCACAGCAACAGCAAGAGAAGAGTTTTTCAATAGGTTTAAATATTGGCTGGTAAGCGGAGGAATAATACTGCGCATTGCTTGTGGCAAAAGGACCAAACGAGTGGCCTTCCTATGGGTTAATCCAAGTGCTATTGCCGCCTCCATTTGACCGCGAGGGACTGCAATAAGACCCGATCGCACAATCTCTGCTATAAAAGCTGCTGTATAACACGACAGGGCTATATAAAGAGACATGAATTCAGGACTTACTGTGCTTCCTCCTATAAAGTTAAATTGACCAAGCACAGGCTTATCAAAATGCAATTGATATTTTAGTGCAATCAATACTAACGTCGGTAACCCAAATATCAGGAATGTAGAAATGTAAAGTAAAGGGAGAGCTTTCCCTGTCTTTTCATGAAAATGACGAGATAATCTTGTCGCAAAAAGGCTCAAAACGATTCCTAAGACAAAGGAAAAAACAAAAATCTTAGCATTTGTATCCATGGTTAATGTGGGAAAAGAGAGTCCACGATTATTCAAAAACATTCCAAATGGTAACACAATCGAATGATCTGGAATCGGTAAAACGGATAGTACAGATTTATACAAGAAAAATATAACAACCAATGGCGGAATATTTCGGAATACTTCTACATAAACTCTACAAATCCATGCGACAAGTTTATTTGCGGATAGGCGTCCTGCTCCCACTAATGTTCCTATGATAGTAGCAGGAATCATACCTGAGAACGCCAACCAGAATGTATTGACAAATCCAACTAAGATGGCAGTAGCATAGGATGAATCACTTGTATAAGGAACAATACCTTGATCTATTTCAAATCCGGCCCGTTCGCTCAAGAACCCTATACCTAAGGATAGATTCGATTTCTCCATATTATTGTATACATTATTCACACACCACAAGAATATTACTGTAAGTAACAATGCAAGTATGATCTGAACCGATATGTTGTGTACGCGCATGTCATAGAGAAACTTCATTCTGCTAAAATAGCGGGTTACAGTCTTTCGAGCATTTTTAATCATATATCACTTCCTCTAGGTAATGAAATGAAGGTATGTCTAAAGACATTTTTTGCAAATTCCATTACTTCTGATAAATTAGTGTTTTACACGATTTGATAAACATTCTTAATCAAGAAAATTCAACGAATAGGCGGAGCATACATAAGCCCACCTTTTGACCATAAGGCATTATATCCGCGTGGAATTTTTAATTCGGATTGATTTCCAAGATTGCGATCAAACATTTCACCGTAATTTCCCATATGTCTGATAATTCTATAAGTCCAGTCTTTCGTGAGTCCAAGAGCCTCTCCTATATTGCTACTTTTGTCGATTCCGAGAAAACGCTGTACATCGGGATTGGTGGTATCCTTGCTTACTTGGTTAATATTTTTTTGAGTAATACCCAATTCTTCTGCTGTTACCATAGCGTAGTGAGTCCATGAAACAATATTATACCATTCGGTATCGCCCTGAATGATAGCAGGGGCGAGAGGAGATTTAGAAATAATATCTGGCAAAATTACGTGTTCACTCGGACGATCATTAGTAAGTTTTAAGGCATACAAAGCAGATATATCTCCTGTGTAAGCATCACAGCGATGAGCACGATAAGCAGCGTCAATTTCTTCAACGCGTTCGAACACTATTGGGTGATATTTCATGTTGTGTGCTTTAAAATAATCCGCCAAGGTGAGTTCAGTTGTTGTTCCTGCTTGGACGCAAATAGAAGCTCCTGATAGCTGCGATACTGAGGAGATTCCCTTTTTCTTGTGCATTATAAACCCTTGTCCGTCAAAGTATGTTATAGGACGAAAAGCGAGTCCTAGCGAAATTTCGCGGAGTAATGTCCAATCTGTATTGCGACTGAGTATATCGATTTGTTTGGACTGTAAAGCTAGAAAGCGTTCCTTCGCATTCAAGGGAAGGTATTGGATTTTAGAAGGATCATCAAAAATGGCAGAAGATAAAGCCCTGCAAAAATCAACATCAAATCCTTTCCAATCGCCATTCGCTTTAACTTCTGCAAAACCTACTAGTCCAGTATTAATCCCACATTTTAAAAATCCTCTTTTCTTAATATCTCCTAAGATGCTAGCATTAGTAGAAAAGCTTGTAAAAAATAGAATGATCAAACAAAGGATACTGACAAAAAAATCTTTATACATGAGTTTATCCTTTCTTAAAAAAGGGCTGTTATGTTGTAAAATACGAATCTGGAACCAACGCTCACAGACTATACTGAAAAGCTACCGTTACAAACAGGTTTGCAAAATACAAATAATTCAAGAGGGCAGCGCACTGCTCTTATTCTACATATGATGCGATGACACTAAGCAATTGTTGTATAATTTCAAGATATTTTTCAAATAAACCGTCGATATTAAAGGATAAAAATAATGGTTGGGCTTTGAAGCCTTTAAATACCTTTTTATTTTCTACAAATATTTTTTTCATTAGGGGGGTACACAATAAATAGTATTCTTGTTGTAGATTATTTTACGTAGATTTAACGAGATCCAAAATTTTGATGGTGGTATTAGGAGAGAAGGGAGCAATGTGATTTTGCCAGTACTCTTTAATTTTTATTCTGATATATTGGATTCGCGATTCAGTTATCTATTGCAGTATCTTTAAGATGTGGATTGCGATAATAGTATTCTAAAGGGACTTTAAGTATCTTAAGTATGCTTATTAAGTTTGTCTTCAATTTTGAAGTAACATGATAGAATAATTTTATGCCATAGAAGCACTGGTGAGGATGGTAGTTAATCTATTGATCTCTAAATCTAGAAGAATGTTGCTGTATTTATTCGGGTATTTTATATTGATAGATCCAATCTAAACTCTTATGCAAGGGTTTGTGAATTCCTAAGCGGAGACCAGCATTTCTGAAGAGACTAGCTGGTCTATGCATGTGGAACAGTAGCTGATTTAACTTTGTACGATAGCGAATTCTTTTCACTCGTACAGCGCGTACTTTTTGATAGGCGGAAATAGCGGCGGGGATTGTTTTTTTGCCGAGGAGATAGGACAAAGCATAAGCATCTTCAATTGCCATATTGGCTCCTTGAGCGGCAAAAGGTAATAATGTATGTGCTGCATCACCAATTAGGACTGCATTTTTTTTATTATGCCAATGTTTACATTCGCATTCAAATAGAGGGTAGAGATGGGTATCATTTATTTGTAAAATTAGCTGGATTATTTCTTGATGCCAATTGGTTAAATGTTTTACAAACCATTCCTTATGTATTTCGCTTCTTTTTAAGAAAGAGATGTCTTTCAGGGTATGTTTGCTGCTGACAAAAACCATATTGATTGTGTTATCTTCTCGCAATGGATAGGTAACCAAATGGGAATCGGGTCCGAAGAATATGTTAACGGATTGAAAATCAATAAATTCAGGGGCATTATTTTGTGGAATCAGACAACGCAAGACGACATCTCCTGAAAATGTTATAGGTTGCGTGTCTATATAGTGTCGTATATTCGAATTTAGCCCATCAGCTCCCACCAGTAAATCAGGTTTCTGATTGTTTATTTTAGAGATTTGAGTACAGTCAGGATGGGTGATATGAGTTGATAAATGTAATCTTGCTAAAGGTTGTGTTTGGATATGATTCAACAGTATTTTTTGCAATGTATGCCGTTTTACCACCCCATAAATTCCTCCCCAGTTATTGCGTGAGTAGTTTTTACAAGAGAAACGGCTTAATTCTTTAAGGGTAGATCCAGAGCGGAAAACAAAGTCTTCTGGCTCAATCCAGATATCCTCTAATTGATCTAGGATACCGATTCTTTTAAGTATGCGCGAAGCATTAGGAGAGATTTGTATGCCAAATCCACTGTCGGACAGCTGATCTTTTTTTTCAAGGACGCAAGACTGTATTCCACGATGACCCAGAGAAGCAGCAAGAGTTAATCCAGATATTCCTGCTCCGATTATCACTATAGATGGTGAATCTTTTATAATGAGAAACTTCCTTTAACAGCATATTTTCTAAAGAGATAGAAGGCATCCTACGGGCAATGTTTCTTTTGAATCAAGTGAAGAATCAAAATGATAAAGCGTCGAACAATAAGGGCAATGCTTTTCGTTTTCCTCTCCCATGTTGATAAAAACGTGAGGATGATCTAAGGGAGGGGACGTTCCCGCGCACATAAATTTTTTAACGCCTATTTTTATCCTACTATGCCCGCGATCATTTTGGAAATGAGGAATAGGATGGTCAACCATATATTTTTTCCTTAATTTATCGATCATCTATATTGGCCAAGACATTGCAACTATTAAGCTAAATTGTATACTGTATTTTTAACATTGATCACTTTAAAGGTAAAGTATGATGAGCGAGAGAAATATTTATGATGAATGAAGTTAAATTTTTCCGTTCTTGGAGAAAATACCAATTTGCGTTTTATGATGTGGGGGATAAAGATGCTCCAACTATCTTATTGATTCACGGACTTGCTTCTTCTGTCCAAACTAATTGGTTGTTTTCGGGTTGGATACAGCTCTTGTGTGATCAGGGTTTCCGAGTTATTGCCTTTGATAATTTAGGGCATGGAAAGAGCGATAAATCATATATTGAGAATGATTATCGTCTTGTTTTCATGGCAGCAGATGCTGTGTCTCTTCTGGAGCATCTCGGTATTAGTAAGGTACATGTTATGGGGTATTCTATGGGTGCACGTATAGCATGTTCAATGGTGTTATTTTATCCATCTTATGTACGTTCCGTTATTTTGGGCGGAGTGGGAAGTGTTCTATATGATTCGGATGTTGTTGATTGGCAATCCTTAATCGATTCTTTTTTGCTTCCATCTATTGATGAAGTGCAGAATCCTTTGGGAAAGAAGTTTAGAAAATTTGCTGATCTTGATCCTGGAAATGATTTAAAAGCACTGGCTTCATGTCTTTCGATGATTAGAAAGCCCTTTTGTCAAGATGATTTATATCGTATTGATGTGCCAGTGTTAATTGCAGTGGGATCTCAGGATGATTTAGCGGGTTCTCCACAAGAGTTGATGTCATTTATACCATCTAGTCAATATTTAAACATTTGTCGCAGGGATCATTTGTTGGCAGTTGGTGATAAGCAATTTAAACAAGGAGTTGTAAATTTTTACGCGAATGAACTAAGGGCATGAGGAGATTCCACCGCTTTAGTGGGATTAGTAGGATGGAGACATACTTTCATCTTGGAATCTTTGGTCGATTATTCGGATATTTACTCCAGTGATTATGTGTTTTGTGCAGTTGAAAGGGACTCTATATCTTGAATAAGAAGATTAGCTCTTGAATATTGCTGTTATCTTCTACTTCCAATATCTCGCTTATTTGACTGTAATATTGTACAATTGTCGTAGTGGTTTTGAAGGAAGATTGTTGGAATGGAGGTAAGAATGCGCGCTGATGAAATTAAAAAATTAGAGAGATATCTTAAAAGAGTTTTTGGTTCTGGTATTGCTGTTCAATCACGGGAGAATCAATCAGATTCAGTTGAGGTTTTAATGAATTCAGAATTTATTGGTCTCGTTTATCGTAATGATGATGAAGAAGAAATTTCGTATCATTTTGATATGTCTATTCTAGAAGATGATCTTTGAGTTTTATTAATATGCTTGCTGTAGATGTTATGTTAAGAATTTCTGTGAGGTGATAGCTTGACAAAAAATAAAAATATTTTTTTGTGAATGGTAAGAGGTTTATGTATCTTTTTGACGATGGTTCCATGTATCATCGGGTGAAGAGGGATGGGATTCTAGCGTTAATGTCGTTTATTTTTATGGCCGACAGCCGTATGAATAAAAAGGGGATTGCTGAATTTGATAATTGCCTTGATTCTGAGGTAAGATTCTCTTCTAAGGTTCGCGTTCCGAAGTTATATAGGGTTTTGCTTGTCAATGATAATTACACTCCTATGGAGTTTGTTATCCATGTTTTACAAAACTTTTTTTACAAAGACCATGAGACTGCCAAGTGTATTATGTTAAAAGTTCATCATCAAGGGATTGGTGAATGTGGTGTTTATGCGTATGAAATTGCTGAGATGAAAGTGAATCAAGTAATGAATTACTCTCGACAACATCAATATCCTTTGCAGTGTATTATGGAACAGAAGTAAGGATTGAGTCTTGTCTTTTTTTTCAGAAAACCTTGAAAAAGTTTTACACCAAGCATTAGTTTTGGCTAATGAAAGGAATCACGAATATGCGACGTTAGAGCATTTGTTGTTGGCTTTGATTGATGATTCAGATGCAGCAATAGTGATGCTTTCCTGTAATGTTGATCTTAAGGTATTAAAAAACAACCTGTTGAACTATATAGATAATGATTCTTCCAATAAATTGAAGAATGGTTTTCGTGTGGAATGCAAGCCTACTTCTAGTTTTCAAAGGGTTGTACAGCGAGCTGTTCTTCATGTCCAGTCGACCGGTAGGGGCATTGTGACAGGTGCTAACATTCTTGTTGCACTTTTTTCTGAGCCTGATAGTCATGCTACGTATTTTTTGCAAGAACAAGAAATGACTTTGTACGATGCAGTCAACTTTATTTCGCATGGTATAAGTAAAAGGAAAGAGTTTGCAAATTTTCAATCCAAATTAAATGTAGATGGTTCTTCTGCTGGTTCAGATGGTGAAGGTTTTGTGAATGATTATCAAGCGAAAACAGACCTTAATCTTTTCCCTGCCTTGAGTGCTTACTGTGTGGATCTAACGGAAAAAGTGAAAAAAGGCAAAGTAGATATTCTTGTTGGTCGGCATGAAGAAATTAATCGTACTATACAGATACTTTGTCGGCGTTCAAAAAATAATCCATTGTATGTTGGTGATCCTGGGGTTGGTAAAACCGCTATAGCTGAAGGATTTGCTAAGCAGATCGTAGATGGCATGGTTCCAGATATCTTATTAGGTGCGAGAATTTTTTCTTTAGATATGGGAAATCTTATTGCTGGTACGCGTTATCGAGGTGATTTCGAAGAACGTATTAAGAAGATTGTTAAAGAAATTGAGTCTTATGCCAATGCGATTCTGTATATTGATGAGATACACACGCTGGTCGGAGCAGGATCTGCTTCTGGAATTTCTGTAGATGCTTCGAACCTTCTTAAGCCGGCTTTGTCTTCTGGTGCTGTCCGTTGTATAGGGTCAACAACTTATAGTGAATATCGCCAGTTTTTTGAAAAAGATAAAGCATTAGTGCGTCGTTTCCAAAAGATTGATGTTAGTGAACCGTCAATTGAAGATGCAATTGAAATTGTTAAGGGAATTAAGCCTTATTTCGAAGAGCATCATCAATTGCGATATTCAAAAGAGGCAATCAGAGCAGCAGTACAATTGTCGGTGCGCCATTTTACTTCCCGTAAACTTCCCGATAAAGCTATCGATGTCATTGATGAAGCGGGTGCTTCGCAAATATTGCAACCTTTATCGAAAAGAAGAAAATTTATCACTGAGAAAGATATTAAAAAAACGATTGCATCAATGAATCGTAGTATTCATACAACCAGTTTTTCTCGTGATGATGATTCTGTTCTCAGTAATTTAGAAAAAAATCTAGGAACAGTTGTGTATGGACAAGAAGAAGCGATTAAGAAGCTTTCTTCTTCTATTAAGATAGCTCGAGCGGGTCTTTCTGATCCAAATAAGCCAATAGGTTGTTATGTCTTTTCTGGTCCTACTGGTGTTGGTAAAACAGAAATAAGCAAACAGTTGGCGTTTGCTTTGGGAGTACAGCTTCTGCGGTTTGATATGTCGGAATATATGGAACGTCATGCTGTTTCTCGTCTAATTGGGGCACCTCCTGGTTATGTAGGTTTCGGTCAAGGGGGAATTTTAGCTGATTCTGTTGACCAAAATCCATATAGTGTTGTTTTACTAGATGAAATTGAAAAATCGCATCCTGATGTTTTAAATATTTTATTGCAGATCATGGATTATGGGATATTAACTGATCAAAGTGGAAAGAAAATTAGTTTTCGTAATGTTATTTTGATTATGACTACTAATGCTGGTGCTTTAGAAATGTCTAAGGCGAGGATAGGTTTTGGTTCATCGCGAAATGATGATGCTGACAAAGAGGCTTTAAGGAATTTTTTATCTCCTGAATTTTTGAATCGTCTAGATTCTATTATTCCTTTTTTTCCATTATCTTCGGATATTATTCGTCAAGTAGTGCATAAGTTTATAATGAAGTTAGAGTTGCAGTTGCAAGAAAAGGGGATTTCTTTTCATTTTTCGGAAGAAGTTATTAATTGGCTTGTCAGTCATGGTTATGATGTGAAAATGGGTGCACGTCCCTTAGAACGAATAATTAAAGAGCATGTTAAGGTACCACTCGCTGATGAGATCCTTTTTGGAAAACTTAAAAAAGGAGGAGGAGTCGTCAAGGTTTCTTTAAATCCTGATAAGTCTGCTTCATCGCCTATTTTTTTTGAGATTGAGAATTCTGGCTCTAACATTTCTTTGGAAACAGAAGAAAAAGAGGTGGAAGATATCAAGAGTGATACGGATTCTTTGACTATTGTATAATAGAATCATGTGGTTTAAGGAATATTGGTAATATTTTTTTTGATGACATACATCATTTCTATGAAGATGATGTATGTCTTTTCCTGCATTGTTGAAAAGTCGGTTTTAGAGGATGAATTTTCTAATCAACCGGGCTCTGTAGGATGTTTTTGAGATATACACTATCGTATGATCGTTGTTTTTTGTATTACAGTTTATTATAGATTCGTGTCCTTGAACAATGGTATTAAAATTTCTCACAAAGAATACGAGAAAAGAGGAAAAAATTTTTTCTCGAGATTCTCTTTTCGTTTTGCGTAATTTACGAGATATAGATTATGATCGCTATTTAGCTTGTTTGCTCTCTCCACCACTTTATCGTATTTCACTGTCTTTTCTTTATTATTTTCATACAGAGCTGATGCGTGTGCGAGATACCGCAAGAAATCCAATAACTAGGGATATGCGTTTGCAATGGTGGAAAGATATTTTTGAATCATCTACAAAAGGTCTGATTGCCGAGAGTATTTCTCCTTTTTCTGTAGAATTGTTGTCTATTGTTCGTCAATATGATCTTCCAAATCAGTACTTTCTTGACATGATTGAGGCTCATTTTTTTGACTCTTATAATGATTCAATTTTTGATTGTAAGCAATTTGAGCATTATGCTTTTAGAATTTCATCTCGGCTTATTCATCTTGCTACGATGATCTTGGATTCTGAGAGGTATTCCGCTTCTCTAAGAGTTATCAAATATGCGGGGATAGCGCAATTTATTGGTCAGTTGATTTGCCAACTACCCATACATTACCATAGAGGACAACTATATTTTCCTCTTGATATTCTTGGGGCAGTTGGTCTTGATCGTGAATCTTTTTTATCTGGTCAAAATAGCGACAGAATATCTCTTGCCATCAAAATTTTTGCTGAATTAGGATTGAAATACCTCTTCAAGGCAAGGGAAGAGATGCGTTACATCCTCCCAGATGTTTTTCCTGCATTTATTCCTGTAAGTATAACTGAGAGTGTTTTGAAACATGCTCAAAATCATGGATTTAAAATAGTTTCCCATTCTCATACACCGAATCAGTTGGTTCGTCCATGGTATATGCTTTCTTCTTCCATAAAAAAGCGTTTTTAAGTTGTATCAAAATACAAAATTTCTTTATTTTCGGAGCAAAGAAATTAGATTATTGACTGTCATGACATACTAACTATGTTTCCCATTCAGGGTTTTTCCATAGAAAACAGTAATATCAAGAACGTTAATGTTTTATGGGATCTGATCACCTATAATTTGTTAATGAGAGGTATGTGATTGCTGGTTGATTAAAAAGAAAATGATAAGGAGCAGGAAAGATTGGGTACGTTTTCTGCTATGTGTTGTGTTGTCCATTTTTATCCATTCTTTTTTGTCTCATGAGGACTTCTACTATCGTACTCTTTCCTGTGAGCACTGAAAATTCTCGCGAATAGTTTCTTTCTTTGTTTCGTGCGATAACAGTGTAGTCTCCTTCCGACAGAACCATCGAAGGAGAAGCATTGGCGCTTTCTCCAACCGTATCTCCACTCGCTGTTAATATTGACCATGCAGTATCGGCAACGGCTTCTCCTCCCATTTCTGACACCAGTTTAAATGTTATTTTAGCGGCTCTATTTTGAATAGTAACATCAATAATTTTCCCAGGCTCTACTTTTACAACCGTACTGACTATCGCATTATATTTTCCATAATGAGAAGTAATTTGATAATTATTTGTTCCTAACCGTACTAATGTTCCAGATCTCACTTTGTCAGTAATCAACAAGGCTTTATGATTGGGATTCGAGTAAATGGAAAATGTAAGTTCATCATCTACAATTGGTGATCCTGGTTTGTATATGCTATATAAGCGTATTCCTCCTGCATTGAGTATAAATACTTGTTTCTGATTTTTTTCTTTTGAACTAACAGTTATTTTTTTGACAACTCCCACGTGACCAAAAGAAGCACTGATCAGATAATCTCCTGGAAAAAGGTCGAAGGATACTTTTCCCCCTATAATTTTTTTAGTAGTTGATAAAGTATTTTTTTTGTTCGATATGCTATCGAATATGTGCCAAGAAACTCCGCTATCTATAGATGTACTATTCTCAGTTAATCGTGCTTCACAAGTGATTCTTTGTGCATCGACGACTCTTTTTCCCTTGCCCTTTGAGATATTATTGTTCAGCAAAGTAGATGTTGTATGCATATTTTCTGCTTTGGCATAAGATGAGAAGGAAATGGTCATGCCAATAATGATGCTGATAAAATGATATAGCAATGAACTTTGATAGAATTTATGAGAGAATTGATATGACTTCATTTATTATATTAATCTATTTCGCATGATATGATGGTTGTGAGACAATCATCGTACTCAAAAATATTTTTTGTTGCCCTAGAGGAGTGCCATTCTAAATAACATATACATACAAGGATCTTTTAATCAACTCGACAGGATGAAAAGTTTTTTTCTAATAATCAAAACTGTTATGTTTCAAAATGTGTAGTGCAACATTGAAATTAAATGGAGAACACAATTATTTTGGAATGCAATCACATGTCTTGTTCAGGTCTATGTAGAAGAAATATGATTTATACAGATAAAAATAGCTATGAATGGTAGAAATATATTTTTTGAATTATTAAGAAATACGATTTATAACTGTTGACTATCATAATAAAAATTTAGAGCATCAAAGTATTTTATTGAATTGATTTTTTATATAAATGATAATAACGCATTAGTAATCTTTTTATAATTATAGATTTATTTATTAATAATATTATTTAAATTATATCTTTAAATAAAAATATGTCTCTATAATATATATTTATTATAGTATATTGATGTAAAATATTTTCATTTGATAAAATTACTTTATACTCTTGTAATGATTAAATTTTTTTGGTGATTACTATGAATTTTTTTAAACAAAAAGCAAATAGATTTTTCATGAATTATATTATATGCCCTGTGTTCTTTAAAAAACGATAGTATCATAGTTTAGGAGGGACATGCCGTTTTTATGGTTGTATAACTATATCCGGTTGGGAGTTTGAATTAGGGGAATGCAAGGTTCTTTCGTTATGGCAACATGGTTTTTTTTGGTAATGCATTGCTTTGATTATCGTGTGTGAAAGTGCATATGTTATTACATATCCTTGATAGAAACTGATATCTTCAGGTCAAAAAGATGAGTATATTTGATTCTCGTGCAATTTGTAGCAACTTCCCAGTAAGTGCCTTTTTTATTTTTGTAGTTCTTTATACTATCGTCTGTGCATCCATTATAGGAAATTGGCAATACAGTATACACAAACGTCCTGCTTTAGACATGATTGCTTCTATGATCTGTGGATTATTGATGTCTCTTTTAATTATTTTGTCTTTCACGATCGTACAAGACAGGAGATCATCTCCCCGCATAGATTCGGATATCGAAACAAGCGAATGGAATTCTGATAAAAATCAAGATACAACATGACTTCTCAGATATTCTAGATAAACGATCTGTATTAAAAGTGATAAACGCTACTAGTACGGATATAATCCAAAAAGTAAGCGATATCAAATGGTTTATTGTAATACCGCAAGAAAGAAAAACTACCCTTGTCTCACTTTAAATCGGGGATTAAGTTTATTAACGATGCGAATCACATTTTTACGGCGAACAACTTTGTTGCCACGATGGCGCAATTTAAGTACTCGCAGAGAATTTCTGACCTTCACGATTAACACTCCAGATACAAATAATAAGGATCGCTATACCTATCGTTCTTTCATTTTTAAGTCAATACTTTCAGAAAAAATATGTTATTTTTTCTATTGCGGTGATAGAAGATTCAGTCAAGGATTCTTCGGATAGATTTGTGTAACGTGACCCATTTTTCTTCCACAAAGGGTCTGTGATTTGCCATAAATATGGATAACACTAGAATCACAGTGAAGCCATTGTTCGTATTGGTCAATATCAGATCCGATAATGTTGTACATCACGCAATTTGAATGTCTATTGGGATTGCCAAGGGGTAGATTAGTGATGCTGCGAATATGTTGTTCAAATTGTGAAATAACACAAGATGCTTCTGTCCAATGTCCTGAATTATGGACGCGAGGCGCCATTTCGTTGGCAATGACGTTTCCATCGTTGGTTACAAAGAATTCTATACAAAGGATGCCAACATAATCGAGCGTCTCTAAAACTTTTCTCATAGCACTATGCGCTAACAAAGATGTTTTTTGGCTAATAGAAGCTGGTACTATTGATTTATGCAATATACCATTGACATGCGTATTTTGGATGGGATCGTAGAAGCATATAGAGCCATTGAGTGAACGAGCTGCAATAATTGATATTTCACAATTAAAATCTGTAAATCTTTCAAGAATTAAAGGTACATTGCCGAGAGACGCATATAGGTTTTGTGTACAATCATTTTCATGGTAGACTTTTTGCCCTTTCCCATCATATCCCAAGCGCCGTGTTTTCAATATTCCTTTTCCTTTAAATCCCCCAAGAATGTTTGTGAGAGATTCCTGTGAGTTAATTTCGTAAAAATCCACGGTAGTCAACCCAGATTCTTGGAAAAATTTCTTTTCGTATAAACGATCTTGGGAAATTTCTATTGCTCTAGAAGATGGGTATGTTGGAAGAAGTGTAGAGAGATATGAGATTGATTTCTCTGGAATATTTTCAGATTCATACGTTGCGTAGTCGCAGATATCGGCAAATGTGTTCAGAGCTTTTATATCATCATGACGTGCGGCGATTTGTTGATTGGAAACTTGGTTTGCAGGGCAATTGGAATCAGGATCTAAAATAACAGTGCAGAATCCTAGGCGAGCAGCTGACATAGAGAGCATGCGTGCTAATTGTCCACCTCCAATAATGCCGATTGTTTTTTTCTTCATGCTGGAATATCCTTAGGATATTCAGAAATCGATATCGTCTGTTGGGTACGCCACTCATTTAAACGATCAGTCAGTTCTTTATCGTCAAGTGCAAGAATAGCCACTGCCAACAAAGATGCATTGATTGCTCCAGATTGCCCTATAGCCATAGTTCCTACAGGTACTCCTGCAGGCATTTGCACGATCGATAGAAGGCTGTCTATGCCGCCAAGTGTTTGTGAAATAATTGGGACTCCCAAAACTGGGAGAGATGTCATAGCGGCAATCATTCCAGGTAAATGTGCTGCTCCACCTGCTCCGGCAATGATCAATTTGAAGCCTTCGAAACGGGCGTTTTTAGCAAATTCTATCAATCGATCGGGAGTACGATGCGCTGAAATAATGCGCGCTTCATAATCAATTCCTAACGTATCCAGCATATCAGCGGCATATTTCATGATTTTCCAGTCAGATTGACTTCCCATGATAATGGCAACAGGGGGGGCTATATTCATAGATTGTTCCTTTACATGACGTTGTCAAGAGTAGATTTTTGAGGAAAAACAGACGAGTATGGAATATGTTTTTTATTGATAAGTGCCAGTTGTAATCATCCTGATATCCTAGTTTTTATATTCTAACAAAGAAGCTTGAGCAAACATATCTTCTGTTCTCTTTAAAAGTTGTACTCCGAAGAAAAATCAATAAAATTACAGTAATCTTTTTTTGTTAAATTGAATATTCTCGGGTATTGAGTTTCTAATAGGTTAAGAGCGCCTTTAAGTTAAAGATGTTTATGACTCTCTGATCTATTGTTTTATAGAGTGTACAGCCTTTTTGATTTTATCAAGAATTTCAAGAGATGGTGACGTTTCTTGTCTCTTCTGTTACATTTCTTGTATAACTAACCCCCTCATTATATTATGCTCGGAAGGATGCATCCAATCAAGTTTGTTGATTATTGTCAATTCTTCTTTTGTTTATGTGATTTGAAATGCTTTTCATAAAGTCATTTACCTTGTTGCTTAGTTTAGCATAGGGTATAAATTGTCTTGTTTTTAAATATTACCGTAATATCCATTCACATGTTCTTTTGCTTCGGTGTGATGTTTTTATAATGAGATGTTAGTAGATCGTTGACTCTCTTCAAAGAAAGAATAGGATTGATCCTTTGATGGTGTAGATCATCAGGAATTCAATGCGCTATACTTAATTTATGTTTATTGAACTGATTATACGAAAAAGAGATTCACAATATGTCGCGTTCCGCTCTTCTTAATGTTATGGTAAGTGCTGCTCTAAAAGCAGGAAAGTTTCTATCGCGTGATTTTGGTGAAGTTCAAGATTTGCAGGTTTCTCGTAAGGGACCTAGTGATTTTGTGATGAAATCTCATTCGAAATGTCAGGAAATTATTTATCAGGAATTATTAGGTGCTCGCCCTAAGTATGGGTTTTACAGTGGAGGAAAGGCGTATGTCGGACAGGATAGTATAACACGTTGGATCGTTGATCCATTGAATGGTATTACAAATTTTTTTTATGCTATTCCGCATTTCTGTATTTCTATTGCTTTGGAGCGTGATCAAGAAATAATTGCGAGCGTTATTTTTA
Source organism: Candidatus Liberibacter asiaticus (assembly GCF_000590865.3). NCBI lineage: Bacteria > Pseudomonadati > Pseudomonadota > Alphaproteobacteria > Hyphomicrobiales > Rhizobiaceae > Liberibacter > Candidatus Liberibacter asiaticus. Next base: position 32,377 of record NZ_CP010804.2, on the reverse strand, counting down.
ATCCTATCACAGATGAATTATATACGGCTGAACGTGGTATTGGATCTTTTTTAAATGATCGTCGCATACGAGTTTCTTCTCGTCGAATCTTATCTAATTCTATTATTTGTTATGCTACTTTTAAGAGAAATAGTCGTTTTCTTATGCAATTATGTCGGATTATGGATGAAGCAGTCGGGGTTCGTAGCTTTGGGTCAGAAGCACTTGACTTAGCTTATATTGCGGCGGGTCGGTTTGATGGTTTTTTGGGGAAAGGGCTTTCGATATGGTGTGTTGCGGCTGGATTGCTTATCATTTGTGAAGCGGGGGGATTTGCTACTGATTTTCTGGGAAAAAATATGGGTGCCGAAACCAAAAGTATTATAAGTGGCAATATGCCTATTCACGAGCAACTTTTAGCAATCATAAATGACTAAATTGTCAGTGACAAAGCTTATTGTTTTATGATGTTAATAGTAAGATACTTACGCTGTTACTATTATAGATTGCCTTAGAATCATTAGTGTATTCCTTCTGTATTTCAGCAGAGCTTTCTTAGTTGGATTGACAAGCGGTTCCTGTATCTTCCAAAAGAATTTAGGGAGCAATCTATACGATATTCCCTGGTTTTAAGGGTGGCATTGAATGTTTACTATTTTGTATGTAATTTATTTATCTAATAGTATGGATTGTATTCTTGGTTACATGAATAAAGAAGAAGAGAAATTAATCTTGGATTGAATAAATGTTTGTACCCACTTTCTTTCTTTTTAATGCTTGCACGATGAGAAAATAAGACTACTCCTTTCTGTAGTCTGCGTAGTTGGGGATACTTATTAGCTATATTCCATCATTATGCGGTTTATTCTTAATAGATTTTATCCAAATATTTTCTTTTTTAAATCACCAAGGTCACGTCGATAATTGATATGCCCTCCATGGCAGGAGTGTAACTTTCCACTATTTCGCGATATTTGGTGGATAGCTTTGCATTTTCACGCCGTGTATCATTGATATTTTTTTCTATCTTTTTCGATTCCGAATCACAGCCAGCTAATGTGGAAAGTATTGTAATAAGAACGATCGTTTTCTTTCTATGATCCATAATAAAATCCTTATGCGGTCAAGACTATTGTAAAATTCTACTAATTCGGAAATGAGGCTTGCTTATTCAAATTAACAATTGATATTATCCCCATGGAAAATGTCCTAGTAGAACAATAATACTTAGTATTTTTTAGCTCTGTTCCGTTGCTATACAGATGATTTTTTATGGATTTTCCTTTTCTTTTTCTTTTTGTCTGGTGATATGGTAATAACTATTTCTTGGGAGATTTTTTGATGTTAGATATGCGCAAGCCAACACGGAAGCCTAAGCGTCCTTTTTTTTCTTCTGGTCCATGTGCAAAGCGTCCTGGGTGGTCTTTGGGTATTTTGGAAGGAGCCTTGCTTGGGCGTTCTCATCGTTGTGTTCTTGGCAAAGAAAGAATCAACAAGGCGATACAATTAACGCGTAAAGTTTTAGAAGTTCCAGAAAATTATCGTATTGCAATAGTTCCTGCTTCTGATACTGGTGCCGTTGAGATGGCATTGTGGTCTTTGCTTGGTTATCGAGGTGTTGATGTTCTGGCATGGGAAAGTTTTGGTCTTGGTTGGATGTCTGATATCCGTCAACTTTCTCTTCAGGATGTTCGAGAGTTTACGGCTCCCTATGGTTCACTTCCAGATTTTTCTAAGGTAGATTTTGACAGAGATGTGGTTTTTGTTTGGAATGGCACAACTTCAGGCGTTTGTGTTCCAGATGTAGGATTTATTCCAGAATCTCGAGAGGGATTAGTGATTTGTGATGCAACTTCGGCGGTTTTTGCGCGTCATATTGATTTTAACAAACTAGATGTTGTGACTTTTTCTGCTCAAAAAGTTTTGGGTGGAGAAGCGGGTTTTGGGATTATTATATTATCTCCGGCATCTGTTGAGCGCCTTGAAAAGTATGTTCCTTCTTGGCCATTGCCTAAGATTTTTCGTATGGTTAAAGGGGGGAGGGTTATGGAAGGGCTTTTTTGTGGAGAGACAATAAATACTCCTTCCTTATTATGTATTGAAGACTACATTGATGCGTTGCTTTGGCTGAAGAAAATGGGAGGTCTTTCTGCATGTGTTGAGCGTTGTAATGCGAATGCTGCTGTTTTGTTTCAGTTTATTCAGGAAAATGACTGGATAGAAAATTTAGCTGTTGATGAAACAACTCGTTCTAATACGTCTATTTGTATGAAAATTGTTGATTCCGATATTGCGTCTTTGGATATTAATTCTCAAAAATCTTTTTGTAAATCTATGCTTTCTTTTTTGGAAAAAGAAGAGATTGCTTATGATATTGGATCTTATCGTGATGCTCCTTTAGGTTTGCGTGTATGGGTTGGGGTAACTGTTGAAAAAGAAGATCTTTTGTTGCTATGTGACTGGTTGAGGTGGGTTTTTTATTTTCAGAAAATATCTTTTTTGCGGGCTATATCTTGAGTTGTGTTGATGAAACGAGAAAATCATCATGACAAACTAGGATTCTTGTGTCTGATGAGTTGTCAGTTAGTGCCATACAAATTTTCGTGATCGTGGTATACATGTTGACTTCCGTCCAGAAATCGGAAAGAACGCAGATGAAATGGTTCGCATTATAGGACACTATGATGGTCTTGCAGTGCGTTCTACCGCTAAAGTGACTCAAAGTTGCTGTCGCATGCTAAAAAAATGAAGGTAGTGGGCAGAGCGGGTATCGGGACAGATAATGTGGATTTGGTGGTTGCTTCGCGAGCGGGTATTGTAGTCATGAATACTCCTTTCGGCAATTCTATTACAACTGCTGAGCACGCTATTTCTTTAATGCTTGCCATTGCTCGACAGATTCCTGTTGCCAACGAATCAACTCATAAGGGTAAGTGGGAAAAATTCAATTTTATGGGAGTCGAGGCGGGGTAGGGAATATAGTTTCTTCTGTGTTCGTGCTATTGGGTTAAAGATGAGAGTTATTGCTTTTGACCCTTTTTTATCCTAGGAAGGCGCCAAAGAGATAGGGATTTCAAAGGTAGAATTAGAGGATCTTTCATCTCAATAAGATTTCATCAGTTTGCATGTACCTCTGACAAATAAAACAAAAAATATTTTAAATAAGGAAAATTTATCTAAAACGAAATCGGGTGTGTGTATTATTAATTGTGCACGTGGTGGATTGGTTGATGAAAATGCTTTGGCTGAGTTGCTTCAATCTGGTCATGTTGCTGAAGCTGGATTTGATGTGTTTGAAGTGGAGCCAGCGTTGCAAAATCCTCTATTTGGATTACCAAATGTTTTTTGTGCCCCATATTTAGGAGCATCGACAGTCGAATCACAGGAAAAGGTTGCTATTCAATTAGCGCATCAAATGTCTGATTATTTGATAGATGGTGTGGTTTCGAATGCATTAAATATGGCTATTATTTCTTTTGAAGAAGCGCCTCTTGTTAAGCCTTTTATGACATTGGCTGATCACCTTGGTTGTTTTATAGGGCAATTGATATCTGAATCAATTCAGGAAATTCAGATAATATATGATGGTTCCACTGCTGTTATGAATACGATGGTGCTTAATAGTGCTGTTTTGGCTGGAATAGTGCGTGTGTGGAGAGTGGGGGCAAATATTATTTCAGCTCCTATTATTATAAAAGAGAATGCAATCATACTTTCTACAATCAAGCGTGATAAGAGTGGGGTATGAGATGGATATATTGAACTGATAGTCAAGACAGTGAGTGCACCGTATTCGGTAGCGGGAACAGTGTTTTCTGATGGCAAACCAAGATTTATTAAAATTCAGGAGATTAATTTTGATGTAGATATAGGGCGTTTAATGATTTGCATTGTGAATGCGGATATTTTAGGGATAGTGGTTTTTGTTGGTAATATTTTAGGGGAATATGGAATCAATATTGCTCATTTTCATCTTGGACGCAGTCAATCAACAGAACATGCTATTTCGTTTCTTTGTATAGATGGATCGATTTTAAACAGTGTTTTGGAGAAGCTATCGGTTAATGTTACGATTCGTTTTGTTAAACAGTTTGAATTTAATGTTGATTGATTTTTCATAAATATGGTACAGGGATAGAGTCGTGTTGTGTGTAATGGAAAAACGAGATGGTTGTAAGTGAGGCTACGAGATTGAATAGCTTGGATCTTGACAAGAATCCAAAAGATATGCGGGTCGTTGTTGCTATGTCTGGAGGGGTTGATTCTTCTGTCGTCGCAGCTCTTCTCAAGCGTGATGGATATGATGTAATTGGAGTCACACTGCAGTTATATAATAGTAGGAAGGCGTCAAAGAGGAAGGGTTCTTGTTGTGCAGGGCAAGATGTGTATGACGCACGTCGTGTGTGTGATACGATCAATGTGTCGCATTATGTGTTTGATTACGAAGAACGTTTTCGTAACGCAGTTATTGTTCCTTTCGCGAGTTCGTATGCTGCTGGAGAAACCCCTTTGCCGTGCGTGGATTGTAATCGAACTGTTAAATTTTCGGACCTTCTTTCTGTAACGCGTCAATTAGGTGCAGATGTTTTGGCAACAGGTCATTACATACGTTCTCGTCTCTATGTTGGTGATGACGGAAAGCGTCGACGCATAATGTGTCGCCCAATGGATCTAGAGCGGGATCAGAGTTATTTCTTGTTCGCTACTACTCAGCAACAGTTATGTGACTTGCGTTTTCCTCTTGGAGATATGAAAAAAGAATCTGTGAGAGATTTGGCTAGAGAGATGGGTTTAGACATTGCAGATAAATCTGATAGTCAAGATATCTGTTTTGTTCAACAAGGAAAATATTTCGATGTGGTTAAAAGGATAAATGCTGGTATTGCTTTAGAGGGAGATATTGTACATTTGAATGGACAAATTCTAGGGCGTCACAATGGGATTATAAATTATACTATAGGACAAAGACGAGGTCTTGGGGTGGCGATGGGTGAGCCTCTTTTTGTGGTTTATCTTGACAAAAACAGTTCTCGAGTCATTGTTGGACCGAGAGAATCCTTAGAAGTCCACCGTATTTATTTGCGTGAAATAAATTGGTTAGGAGATGGGCTTTTCGAAGATGCGGTTGTTGATGGATTCAAATGTTTTGTTAAGATTCGTTCTTCTCAAGATCCGGTTCCTGTTTTTGTACAGAGAAATGATGATGGGGTATACGTAGATTTTGAAAAAAGTGAAGTTGGCGTTGCATCTGGTCAAGCATGTGTATTTTATACATCCGATTCGAATGAGGCTCGTGTTTTAGGAGGGGGAATCATTAGTGGTTCTAAGCGTTCGGATGCGGTCGAGGAGTCTTTGTTATCTGTAATAGGAGATGAATTTCCGTACAAAATGTAAGGGGGTTGTAGAGATATTGGTTAGTGATGCGTCATCATACTATACGGGGAATATGTTGCATCATTCGATTTTATAGAATATTGCTATTCATTGATGGCTTTATTATGTTGATCGCAATTTTTTTTCTTGGTAGGATGAAGCTTGATGGGGATAGGTCTTGGCGGAGTAGCTCAGTGGTTAGAGCAGAGGAATCATAATCCTTGTGTCGAGGGTTCAAATCCCTCCTTCGCTACCATTTGGGGCATTATATTTATTGAGATGGAGAGATAGGAGAGATTAATTCGATGGTGGAAAAACGATATGTTCGTAACAAGGAGAGTCTTGGTCTCAGTACTATAGGTCATGTTGATCATGGTAAGACGACGCTGACGGCGGCTATTACGAAGTACTATAGTGAAGAGAAGAAAGAATATGGCGATATTGATAGTGCTCCAGAAGAGAAATTACGGGGTATTACGATTGCGACTGCGCATGTTAGCTATGAGACGGATAAGCGGTTTTATAGTCACATTGACTGTCCTGGGCATGCTGATTATGTGAAGAATATGATTACTGGTGCGACGCAGGCTGATGGTGCTATACTTGTTTGTGCTGCAGAGGATGGTCCTAAGCCGCAGACGAGGGAACATATTCTTTTAGCGCGTCAAATAGGTATTTCGTCGATAGTTGTTTATATGAATAAGGTTGACGCTGTTGATGACGATGAATTATTGGATATTTCTGAATATGAGATTCGTGACCTTTTAAAGGAACATAAATATTCTGATGATACGCCTATTATTCGTGGTTCTGCTCTTTGTGCATTGCAGGGTACTAATAAGGAATTGGGTGAGGATTCTATTCATGCTTTGATGAAGGCTGTTGATACTCATATTCCTACTCCTCAGCGTTCTTTGGATGCTCCTTTTTTAATGCATATAGAGGGTTCTTGTGGGATTGAAGGGCGTGGTACTGTTGTTACTGGTTGTATCAAGCGTGGTAGGATTAAAGCTGGATCTGACGTTGAAATAATTGGTATGGGTGGTAAGAAGCTTAAGGTCAAGTGTACAGATGTGGAGATGTTTCGTAAGAAATTAGACGAAGCGATAGCGGGTGATAATGTAGGTTTGCTTCTTCGTGGAGTAAATCGTGCGGATGTTCCAAGGGGTAGGGTTGTTTGTGCTCCTGGTTCGATTCAAGAGTATTCTAGGTTTAGGGCGAGTGTTTATATTCTGACAGCTAGTGAAGGTGGTCGTACTACAGGATTTATGGATAATTATCGCCCACAGTTCTTTATGGATACGGCGGATGTTACGGGAAGGATCATTCTGAGTCCTGGATCTCAAGCGGTAATGCCTGGTGATAGGGTGGATTTAGAGGTAGAACTTATTTATCCAATTGCGATGGAGCCAAATCAGACTTTTTCTATGCGTGAAGGAGGAAAGACGGTAGGGGCTGGTTTGATTCTTGAAATTATAGAATAATACGTCTGTCCATATTAATAAGGAAATATATCGTTTATAGATAAGTTTTGAGAAAAGGAGTATAGCTCAGTGGTAGAGCGGCGGTCTCCAAAACCGCAGGTCGTGGGTTCGATCCCCTCTGCTCCTGCCAGAATTATTTCACGAAGAGGTTCTTGTGGTTTTTCTGATTCTTTGGTGTTTTTTTCTTGCTTTATACATCAAGGCGTGTTCTAAGATTGGAGAGTTTCTCCTTTGATGGGAGTTAATAGGTTGGCTGTGTTAAATTTTTTTAAGCAAGTTAGGGATGAGTCTAAGAAGATATTCTGGCCGTCTCGGAGTGAGGTTTTGGTTTCGGTTATTGTTGTAATAATTATGTTGTCCATATCTTCGGTGTTTTTTTTGGTAATTGATCAGTCAATAGGATGGCTGATGCATTTTATTTTGGGTATTGGTAGATAATTGTTGGGTAATGGTGATAAAATGACGCCTCGCTGGTATATAGTCCAAGTTTATTCTAACTGTGAAAAGAAGGCAGTTGAGTCAATTGGTGGAAGGTTGAGTAGGTCTGGATTAGATCACTTGGTCACCGAGATCACCATCCCCTCCGAGAGGGTGGTCAGTGTTCGCAAAGGGCGTAAAGTTAATTCTGAGCGTAGATTTTTCCCAGGATATGTGTTGATTAAGGCAGTTATGACTGATAAGGTTTATCACACTATCAAGGATACGCCAAAGGTTATAGGTTTTCTTGGAACAGGGGAAAATCCATCCCCAGTCACAGATTCCGAAATTGAGCATATCATGAATCAAGTTGAAGCAGCTGTCCAAAGGCCTGTATCGTCTGTTTTCTTCGAGGTTGGTGAGCGGGTTTGTGTCTCTGATGGTCCGTTTGCTTCTTTTAATGGTATTGTAAAGAATGTCGATGAAGAAAAATCTCGCGTTCATGTAGAAGTTGTGATTTTTGGTCGTGTCACACCAGTAGAGTTAGCATACAATCAAGTTGAGAAGATCGTATGATATTTTGATTTCGGTCATGAGTGGGCGTATTATTATTGCTTTTGTGTTTGTTTTATATAGTAGGTTGGTTGTTTTTTAGAAAGGCTAGGGATGGCTAAAGTAGTTTCTCGTATAGTTAAGTTGCAGATAGAGTCGGGTTCTGCAAAGCCTTCGCCGCCGGTTGGTCCTGCAATTGGACAGGCTGGTATTCCCATTATGGCGTTTTGTAAGGCGTTTAATGCGGCAACTGAGGGTATGGAAAAGGGTATTCCCATCCCAACTACTGTGACTTGTTATAAAGATAAGTCTTTTACTTTTACGATGAGTCAGCCACCTGTAAGCTTTTTTCTTAAAAAAGAGGTGGGGATTAAGTCGGGATCTAAACTTCCTGGTAAGGAGTCTTGCGGTTCGATTACTCGGGAAAATATTAGAAAAATTGCACAGTTAAAGATGCAAGATATGGGGGCTATTGATATTGAAGGGGCTATGCGTATGGTGGAAGGTTCGGCCTGTTCAATGGGTATAAGTGTGGTGGATTAATATGGTGTCTAAAATTTCGAAACGTATGCAGCAGATTTCTCAGGGGATTGATCGTTCAGCGTTATATGGGTTAAGTGATGCTGTGGTTATGCTTAAAGAGCGTGCTACGGCTAGGTTTGATGAAACAGTTGAGATAGCAATGAATCTAGGCATTGATCCTCGGCATGCTAATCAGATGGTTCGTGGCGTTGTTACTATGCCTAATGGCACGGGGGTAAATGTTCGCGTGGCGGTTTTTGCTACATCTTCGAAGGCGGATGAAGCTAGGGAAGCAGGGGCTGATATTGTTGGAGGAGAAGATCTTTTCGAAATTGTTAAAGGCGGGCAGATAGATTTTGACCGTTGTATTGCTACACCGGATATGATGCCTTTAGTTGGAAGGTTGGGTAGGATTTTAGGTCCTCGTGGTATTATGCCTAATTTGAGGGTTGGTACGGTGACAACAGATGTTGCTACTGCTGTTCGAGAGTCTAAGAGTGGTGCGGTTGATTTTCGTTCTGAAAAAGCAGGGATTATTCATGCGGGGATAGGTAAGGTTTCTTTCGAGAATAAAAAAATAGAGGAAAATGTTTTGGCTTTTGTTAGTGCTGTTGTAAAGGCGAAACCTTCTGTTGCGAAAGGTGATTACGTAAAGCGTGTTACTTTGTCATCGACTATGGGATGTGGTATAAAGGTTGACCTTTCGAGTTTCTCTGTTTAATACTCTTGTTTAGTTGTTTTTTGTGTGGATTCCTTTTTCGCTATCGGATCGCTTCTTTTTTGTAAGGGATGCGTTAGGATTTTTGTTCTTCTTCGAAATCAAGATATGAAAATATTTTCTTGGTATAGATATAGGAAAAGGAATGGGTATATTTGTCATCTGGAGATGAAAGTTGAATAGACAAGGAAAGAGCGTAGAAATTTCTGAATTAAGTAAGATTTTTTCTTCTTCTGGATCAATTGTTGTTGCACATTATAAGGGAATTAGTGTTGCGCAAATTAAAGATCTTCGGAAAAAGATGCGGGAAGCTGGTGGAGGTGTAAAAGTTGCCAAAAATCGTCTCGTCAAGATTGCTATCCGTGATACTAGTATTAGAGGAATATCTGATCTTTTCGTTGGGCAGTCTCTAATTGTCTATTCGGATAGTCCTGTTATTGCTCCTAAAATTTCGGTTAGCTTTTCAAATGACAATAATGAATTTAGAGTTCTTGGTGGGGTTGTAGAGAAGGGCGTCCTTAATCAAGATTCTATCAAGCAAATTGCTTCTTTACCCGATCTTGAGGGTATTCGAGCTGGTATCATAAGTGCTATCCAATCTAATGCAACTAGATTGGTTAGACTTCTTGGTACGCCACAGACTCAAGTTGTTCGTGCTATTTCTGCTTTTGTGGATAAAAATCAGCAAGGTTAGTTCTGTTCATCGTTAAAAACTAAGATAAAAACAAAGGAAATATGTGATATGTCCAATATTGAATCAATTGTTGAAAAATTGTCCTCTCTTACTCTTATTGAAGCTGCGGAACTTTCAAAAAGATTAGAAAAGGAATGGGGTGTTTCTGCTTCTGCGCCCGTTTCCGTTGTTGCGCCTGTTGCTGCAGAGGCGGGTTCTGCTGCATCTGAAAAGACTGAATTTGAAGTAGTATTGAAAGGTTTTGATGATCCTAAGAAAAAAATAGCTGTCATCAAAGAGGTGCGCGCAATTACTGATTTAGGGCTTAAAGAGGCTAAGGAGCTTGTAGAAAGTGCTCCTAAGAGCTTAAAAACAGGGCTTAGTAAAGATGAGGCTAATGAAATGAAGAAGAAACTTGAAGATGCTGGTGCAACCGTAGAATTACGCTAGTTTATGGTATGATTGAGTTTTAAAGGCTCCTTTACAAAGGGGCTTCGTTTTTAGGAAAAAAATTTATTTTCCTGCTTTGTATTTTGTCACGAATTTGTTATGAGGAGAAACGATGGCAAAAGGCGTTGTGTTCAATGGTCTCGGGCGTGTGCGCAAGTTTTTTGGAAAAAATCCTGAGATAATTGACATACCTGATCTCATTGAAGTTCAGAAGGCATCTTATGATCATTTTTTGATGATGAACATTGCTCCCGATGAGCGTCCTAATGAAGGTTTACAGGCTGCTTTTAAGTCTGTTTTTCCTATTACGGCTTTTTCTGGGGCTGCGATGCTTGAATTTGTATCTTATGAATTTGATCCCCCAAAGTTTGATGTAGATGATTGTTTATGGCGTGATTTGACGTATGCCGTACCATTGAAGATAACTCTGCGTTTGATCGTATTTGATGTAGATGAGTTCACTGGAGCTAAGTCTATCAAAGATATAAAAGAGCAAAGTATTTATATGGGCGATCTTCCTCTTATGACTAAAGACGGAACTTTCGTTATTAAGGGTATTCAGCGTATAGTTGTTTCCCAGTTACATCGTTCTCCTGGTATACATTTTGATCATGATAAAGGAAGAGCTAGTTTATCGGGCAAGCTTTTATATGCTTGCCGTATTATTCCTGATCAAGGTTTATGGATGGACATAGAATTTGATTCTAAGGATATCATTCATGTACGCATAGATAGACGTCGCAAGGTTCCTGTGACGTCTTTTTTGATGGCTTTAGGAATGGATTCTGAAGAGATCCTATCCACTTTTTATCCTAAAATCGTCTATTCACAAAGAGGTGATTTTTGGTGTTTTCCGTTGTCCGCTGCCGATTTGATGGTTGGTGCCAAGGTATCTTCTTCCCTAGTTGATATCGATACGGGTGAGCAAGTTATTGAAAGCGGAAAGAAATTAACTTCAGGCTTATTAAAAAGTCTGAAAGAAAAAGGAGTAAAGTTCTTAGGAATTACATCGGATTGTTTATGCGGTTTGTATGTAGCAGAAGATATTGTCAATGGCGAAACTGGTGAGATATATATTGAAGCTGGTGATGTTATTGATGAGAAGAGTTTAGAGGAAATTTTTCACAGTGAGATCAGGGATATACCTATCCTTTATGTCGATTCTGTGAATAATAATGCTTATATTCGCAATACCTTAGTAACAGATAAAAATAAAGATCGTAAAGATGCCCTTTTAGATATTTATCGTGTTATGCGTCCGGGAGATGTTTCTACTTTTTCTGTTGCAGAATCAATGTTTAATTTTCTTTTCTTTGATTCTGATAAGTATGATCTTTCGACTGTTGGTCGTGTCAAGATGAATATGCGTTTGAATCTGGATACGCCTGATGATGTACGTCATATCAGAAAAGAAGATATTATTGCTATTATCAAGATATTGGTTGATTTGCGTAATGGTAAAGGGACAATTGATGACATCGATAATTTAGGAAATCGTCGAGTTCGTTCTGTTGGGGAGATGTTGAAGAATCAGTATCGTCTTGGGTTATTGCGTATGGAGCGTTCTATTAAGGAACGCATTTCATCAGTTGATATTGATTCAGTGATGCCTCAAGATCTTATTAATGCCAAACCTGTTGTGTCTGCTGTTTGTGAATTTTTCTGTTCCTCGCAGCTTTCTCAACTTGAAGAACATGTGAACTCTCTTTCGCGTATTACACACACACGTCGTTTATCGGCTCTTGGTCAAGGAGGGGTAGCGAGAGCGAGGGCAGGGGTGGAAATGCGTGATGTGCATCCAACGCATTATGGGCGTATCTGTCCTGCTGAAACATCAGAAGGTCACAATATAGGATTAGTTAGTTCTCTTACGTCGTTTGCGCGTGTTAATGCATATGGTTTTATTGAAACCCCATATCGTAAAGTTTGTGATGGTAAGGTTACAAATGATGTTGTCTATCTTTCTGCGATGGAAGAAGAAAATCGTTATATTGCACAAGCTAATTCGTCTCTTGATGAGGATGGTTCGTTTACGGAAGAGTTAGTCTTTTGTCGTTGTGCAGGAGAAGAAATTCTTGTGCCTCGGGAAAAAATTGATTTCATAGACGCCTCGCCTAAGCAAGTGGTTTCAATAGCGGCTTCTCTCATTCCGTTCTTAGAGAATGACGATTCCAATCGTGTCCTTATGGGCTGTAATATGCAACGTCAAGCAGTTCCTTTATTAAAGGCTGAAGCCCCTTTTGTCGGTACCGGTATGGAATCGGTCGTTGCTAAAAGTTCAGGGGCTGCTATTGTTGCAAAGCGTGCTGGAATCGTAGAACAGGTTGATGCGATACGTATAGTGATTCGTTCGGTGGAAGGAGATCTAGATCCTTCTACATCCGGAGTTGATATTTATCGGTTGATGAAATTTCAGCGTTCTAATCAAAATACTTGTGTCAACCAGCGTCCATTGGTGAAAGTTGGTGATGAGGTTCGCAGAAATGATATTATAGCAGACGGTCCATCTACAGATTTAGGAGATCTGGCTCTTGGTCGTAATATGCTCGTCGCTTTTATGCCTTGGCATGGGTATAACTTTGAAGATTCTATGTTGATATCTGAGCGTATGGTTTCTGAAGATGTGTTCACTTCTATTCATATAGAAGAATTTGAGGTGATGGCACGTGATACTAAGTTAGGACCAGAAGAAATCACTCGTGATATACCCAATGTTTCGGAAGAGGGATTAAAGAATATTGACGAATGTGGAATCATCTGTGTTGGAGCTGAAGTTAATCCTGGTGATATTTTAGTAGGAAAAATAACTCCTAAGGGTGAGAGTCCTATGACACCTGAAGAAAAACTTCTGCGAGCTATTTTTGGTGAAAAAGCTGTAGACGTGCGTGATACATCCTTGCGTGTGCCTTCTGGGGTTTCTGGTACAGTTGTCGACGTTCGTATTTTTAATCGTCATGGTATTGATAAGAACGAACGTTCTATATCTGTTGAGCGAGAACAAATTGAGCTCCTTGCTCGAGATAAGGATGACGAACAAGTAATTCTAGATCGTAATATTTATAGCCGTTTGATGGAAATTTTATGTGGTCAGAATGCAGTATCTGGCCCTAAGGGTTTTAAGAAATCTACAGTTCTTTCCAGTGATTTGATTTCAGAATATCCCCGTTCTCAATGGTGGCAGTTCGCTGTTCAAGATGAGAAAGTACAGCGAAATGTTGAATCCTTAAAAGTTCAATATGAAACTTCTAAATCGATTCTTGAAGATCGTTTCAAAAATAAGATTGAGAAGATTCAATGGGGGGATGATATGCCTCCTGGAGTCTTAAGAGTGGTTAAGGTCTTTGTTGCTATGAAGCGTCCAATTCAGTCAGGGGATAAAATGGCTGGACGTCATGGTAATAAGGGAATTGTTTCTCGCATATTGCCTTGTGAGGATATGCCTTTTCTTAAGGATGGTACTCCTGTAGATATCGTTCTCAACCCATTGGGCGTTCCTTCTCGTATGAATGTTGGGCAGATTTTTGAGACGCATCTTGGATGGGCATGTGTTGGTCTTGGAAAGAAGATTAAAAGTCTTATTAACGATTATAAGGCCAATGGTGATATCAGTCCGTTACGTAGTTTTCTAGAAAAAGTGATAGGAACAGGATCTCATACTGAGAAGATATCGGATTATGATGATGATTCTGTCTTACGTGTAGCAGAACAGTGGAAATCAGGTGTACCTGTTTCAACGCCTGTTTTTGATGGGGCTGATGAAGAAGCTATTAATTCTATGCTTCGTATGGCTGATTTGGATGAGAGCGGGCAATCTATTCTTTATGATGGTCTTACCGGTGAACCATTTGATCGGCCTGTTACTGTTGGGTATATCTACATGTTGAAGCTTAATCATATGGTTTCGGATAAAGTTTATGCTCGTTCTACAGGTAGTTACTCTCTTGTTACACAACAGCCTTTAGGTGGAAAATCTAATAGAGGTGGTCAGCGTTTAGGGGAGATGGAAGTATGGTGTATACAGGCTTATGGTGCTGCCTACGTTTTACAAGAAATGCTTACCATTAAGTCTGATGATGTCGTGGGTCGTACCAGAGTGTATGAGTCTATTGTTGCAGGGAATGATACCTTTGAAACTGGTACACCTGAGAGTTTTAATGTTCTAGTTAAGGAAATGCAAGCTTTGGGCTTAAGTATTGATTTAGAAAATTCACGCACGAAAAATAGTGCGAAAATGGAAGAAATTCCTGATTTTAATAAATGTGAATTAAAGTAATAAACAAGAAAGAATTTTTTCTTTTTTGGAGATATTTTACCTGTGAATGGGAGAGATAAAATATGCAACAAGAGGTCATGAGATTTTTTAATCCGTGGACAGATGATAGAGGATTTGATTCAGTCAGGATCTCAATTGCCTCTCCAGCTAAGATTGCGTCTTTGTCTTATGGTGAGATAAAAAAGCCTGAAACAATTAACTACCGTACCTTCAAGCCAGAAAGAGATGGTTTGTTTTGTGCTCGTATTTTTGGACCTATTAAAGATTACGAATGTATATGCGGCAAATATAAACGTATGAAGTATAAGGGGATTATTTGTGAAAAATGTGGTGTTGAGGTAACACTATCCTCTGTTCGCCGAGATCGTATGGCTCACATCGATTTGGCTTCTCCCGTTGCTCATCCTTGGTTTCTTAAGTCTTTGCCATCTCGTATATCGACGTTGCTTGGGATGAGTTTAAGGGATGTAGAACGTGTGTTATATTTCGAGAGTTATGTCGTCGTTGATCCTGGTTTGTCTTCGCTAGAAAAATATCAGATTTTAACAGAAGAAGAGTATGTCGAAGCAGTAAGCCAGTTTGGTCAGGATCAGTTCATTGCTATGATGGGGGCTGACGCGATATATGAATTATTAATTGCATTGGATCTTCAGAATCTGGCTCTTACTTTGCGTGATCAATTGAGTAAATCTTCTTCTATTTTTAGAAGAAAAAAGATAATAAAACGTCTTAAAATTGTTGATAGTTTTATAACTTCAGGTAATAATCCTGGATGGATGATTATAAGGAAGCTTCCCGTTCTTCCTCCAGATTTGAGACCATTGGTAGCTCTTGATTTTGGGAGATTTGCCGCTTCTGATTTGAATGATTTATACCGCCGAGTTATTGGTCGGAATAATCGCTTGATGAGATTGAAGAGTTTGCATGCTCCAGAAATTATTATTCGTAATGAAAAGAGAATGCTTCAAGAATCTGTTGATGCTCTATTTGATAATGGACGTCATAAGCGTGTGGTCACTGGTGCGAATAGACGGCCTTTGAAGTCTCTATCTGATATGTTAAAAGGTAAACAGGGGCGCTTTAGAACGAATCTTCTGGGGAAAAGAGTCGATTATTCTGGACGTAGTGTTATTGTTGCGGGTCCAGAGTTGCAATTGCACCAATGTGGTCTCCCTAAATTAATGGCGCTTGAATTGTTCAAACCCTTTTTATATGCACAGTTAGAAAAAAAAGGATATGTTTCTACTGTTAAGCAGGCCAAGAAGTTTGTTGAAAAAGAAAGGCCAGAAGTTTGGGATGTGCTAGCGGAAGTAGTCCATCAGCATGTTGTATTGCTTAATCGTGCTCCGAGTTTGCATCGTTTAAGTATGCAGGCTTTTGAACCTAAAATTATAAGTGGAAAAGCTATTCAACTCCATCCTTTAGTATGTGCTGGATATAATGCTGACTTTGATGGAGATCAAATGGCTGTCTATGCTGTGATTTCTCCTGAAGCACAGTTGGAAGCACGTGTGTTGATGTTGTCCACAAATAATCTTCTACATCCCGCAAGTGGGGCACCAGTTACAGTGCCTTCGCAAGATATGGTATTAGGACTTTGTTACTTATCTACTGTTCATGAAGGTGATCCAGGCGAAGGGATGCTCTTTGCTGATATGGGTGAGGTGTATCATGCGCTTGAAAATAAAATAGTTACTTTGCATTCTAAAATCCGTGGAAGGTATAAGAGTGTTGATAAAGATGGAAATTCAATTTCGAAGATTTATGATACGACTCCAGGGCGCATGATTATAGGTGAAATATTACCTCGTCATCACGAAATTTCGTTTGATATTTGTAATCAGGAGATGATTAAGAAGAATATTTCCGCTATGGTGGATACGATTTATCGCCATTGTGGACAGAAAAGTACAGTTGCTTTTTGTGATGATCTTATGCGTTTGGGATTCCGTTATGCTTGTTCTTCTGGAATTTCCTTCGGTAAAGATGATATAATTGTTCCTGAATCGAAGGAAAAAATTATTGCTGAAGCCGATAAGATGGTGAAAGAATATGAGAATCAGTATAATGATGGGTTGATTACGCGTGGGGAAAAATATAATAAAGTTGTTGATTTATGGGGAAAGACTACTGATAAAGTCACTGAAGAGATGATGGCACGTATTAAACGAGTTGAATTTGATCCAGAGACTGGACGTCAAAAAAAGATGAACTCTATATTCATGATGTCTCATTCTGGTGCTCGTGGTTCTATACATCAAATGCGTCAGCTTGGTGGAATGAGAGGTTTGATAGCGAAGCCATCTGGGGAAATTATTGAATCACCGATTCGTTCTCATTTTAAAGGTGGTCTTTGTGGATTTGAATTCTTCCAATCTTGTGTTGGTGGTCGTAAAGGATTGCTTGATGTTGTGATGAGAACTGCTAGTTCTGGTTACTTAAGTCGTAGACTTGTAGATGTTGCGCAGAATTGCGTTGTCAATCAAGTTGATTGCAATACAAAAAAGGGTTTGACTATTACGCACATAGTAGATTCTGGACAAGTGGTTTATTCCCTTGGAAGTCGAGTCCTAGGACGTACGGCTCTTGATGATATTATTAATCCATTGACAAATGAATGCATTGTGAAGGCTGGGCAACTAATACTTGAATCACATGTTAATGAAATTGAAAAATGTGGTATTCGTTCTGTAAGGATTCGTTCTGCGTTGACTTGTGAATCTAGTAGGGGAGTTTGTGTGCTTTGTTATGGTCGTGATCTTGCTCGAGGATCGCTTGTTAACGTAGGTGAAGCTGTTGGTGTAATTGCTGCTCAATCGATTGGTGAGCCCGGAACACAGTTGACGATGCGTACTTTCCACCTCGGAGGTGCTGTAACAGTTATGGATCGGTCTTTCATTGAGTCTCCATGTGACGGAATAGTTAAGATCAAAAATCGTAATGTTTGTCGTAATTCTACAAATGATCTCATTTCTATGGGGCGTAATACGACACTTCAAATTTTAGATATGTCAGGACAAGAGCAATATTCACATCGCATCATGTATGGTGCTAAATTATTTGTTGATGATGGTGGTGTAATAGAGTGTGGACAACGTATTTCCGAATGGGATCCCCATACTTTTCCAATTATAACCGAGGTTTCTGGAACAGTGGGTTTCGAAGATCTTGTAGATGGTATTTCTGTAATAGAAAGCATTGGCGAGTCTACGGGTATTGCTAAACGGAAAGTTATCGATTGGCGGTTTGCTAGTCGAAGTCAAAACTTAAAACCTGCGATCGTTGTTACAGATGAAAATGGTGTTGTATTAAAATCTGCTCGTGGAACAGATGCTCGCTGGTTCTTGCCAGTAGATGCGCTTCTTTCAGTATCTCCTGGACAAAAAGTTTCGACAGGGGATGTTCTAGCTCGTTTGCCAATATCTAGTGCTAAGACAAAGGATATTACGAGTGGGTTGCCGCGGGTTGCTGAGCTTTTTGAAGCTCGTCGTCCCAAAAATCATGCTATATTAGCAGAGATTAGTGGAACTATTAGAATAAAAAGAAATTATAAGAATAAGTCTCGCGTGGTAATTGAACCTTTCGAAGATGGTGTTGAGCCTGCTGAATACTTTATTCCAAAAAATAAACATTTCTATCTGCAAGATGGAGATCATGTTGAAAAAGGTGATTATATCCTTGATGGGAATCCTGTCCCACAAGATATTTTGAGAATTAAGGGTGTGGAGGCGTTGGCATCTTATCTTATTAATGAGGTACAAGAAGTTTATCGTCTTGAGGGTGTTGCAATCAATCATAAGCACATAGAAGTTGTTGTTCGTCATATGTTGCAAAAGGTTGAAATTACTGATCCCGCTGATACCGAGTATATATTAGGGGATAATGTTGATCGCATTGAAGTAGAAGAGTTGAATAGGAGTCTTGCGCAACAAGGGAAAAAATTGGTTTCTTTCTCTCCTATCCTTCAAGGTATTACAAAAGCTTCTCTACAGACTAAGTCTTTTATATCAGCGGCTTCTTTTCAGGAAACAACGAAAGTTCTTACTGAAGCAGCTATCGCTGGTAAAGTTGATACTTTAGATGGGTTTAAAGAAAATGTTATTGTAGGTCGTAGTATTCCTGCTGGAACAGGGGCTATTTTACATGAGAAACGACGTGTTGCTATGAATAGAGACCAGATGATTCTAAAAGAAAGATCTAATTTTTCGCAGAATGAAGATTTGAAAAATACGGCTATTCAGGGGAGTATAGCGGAGTAATCAAGATATGGTTTTGTTTATTTGATAATGTTTAGTTGTCTATTTTCTACCGTAATTAAAATTTAAAACCGATATTATTTTTCCGCATTGTAAAGATATGATGACGATGCAAGGTCGTCATCAATATTGTCATTTTCATTAAGTGATAAAGCTGTAGTATATTTTTCAAGTAAAGTGCTACTTATTAGTCTGCGAATAATTTAATATATTGACGCTATGTAGTATTTTTAGGCACTATCAATGTTTTATGATGTCGCTAAAGATATATTAAATCATATGGAAGATAATTATTTAAAGGAATCGTATATATATTTTTTTGATATTTTTCTCATATACCATGATGAATATTTTTTACATGAAATTTTTTTATACTAATTATGCTAATAATTATACCAATTTGTTTGTTTTTATTAGTACTGTGAACAGTAATGTTATACTTTATTTTTTTAAAAAATATTTTTTGATACTGTCTTGGCAGAATAGTTATGCTTTGCAAAAAAAAGTACTCATCGGTTTTTATTGTAATTGTGATAGAAATTTATTGCACTAATTGTCACTTAAAGGAAGAGATGAGAGTGTCCAATCAATGATTTCTGAGGAAATACGACTAAAAGCACGATTAAGCGATTGAATGAAATGTAGCTTATTATCTTTCTCTAATTTTTCTTCAACATGAAAAACTTTCTGTCCTACTAAGCTATTATCGTGCGCATTGATTATTTTTAAAGACATAGTAATGATGGCACAATGACGATCAATATTTATTTCAAAAGATCTAATAGCAGAAATTATTTGATAATCTGCATAAATCCCTTGATTGGGTTTGACAACAGTTGATATTTTCCCATTATTTTCAAAATTTGCAATCAATTTTAATTGTATCATACGTGGTAATTTATCACTCCACTGAGATCCTATTAGATACTGTATTTCAATAGGAGAAGAGCGAACAATAATATCTTCACTATTCAGAATTTTTTCTGTTATGGGTTCGGTGATGATAAGTTGTATATGTCGTTGGACGGATTCATCATATTTAGTACTTTCTGTTAAATCGTATATATTTACAGGATTATTATGGAAAAAACATGATGAAAGGGAGGTGCATAATAATACGGCAAGACTACAGGATATAATCTTTTTTTTGATTATTTTGTTTAATTTCTTATCCATAAGTTGAACCATCCATGTTGTTGATTAGTGCTTAGGTTTATATATTTTAACTGATCCTTTTTCTCTTCCCCAGACGATGTCTTGAGGATTCCGCTCAAAATTATTTAGACAATCATCAAAATGATTGACTGTTTCTTGAAGTTTTCTAACGAGGTTTTGTATATCATTAAGACCGGATTGCGAAAAATTCTGTAAATTATTTCCAATAGAGGGGATATACCTATTAATTTTTTCGCTAGTATCCCTAAAAGTGTGCATTGCTCTTTGCGCATCTTTAAATAGTGAGTTGTTTTCTTTTAGAGCTGAGATATTATTAATTTTTGACATTAATTCTGCAAATTTCTGAGAAGAATCATTGAGATTAGATGTTATGTTTTCTATTGTATTGATAGTTGAAATTATTTTTTGACGTTGATCTGTAATTTCTCGTATGGCAGAAATACTACTGCGCATATTGGAAGTTGAATCAGCAATATTTTCTAAAAAAGCAGAAGTTTCCTTGCTTTTCATTTTAGAGGAAAAATCTGATAGTAGATGATCGATTTTTTGTCCTACTTCTTGAAAAGTTTGCGTTGTTTCTCTTACGTCATGCACTGTATTGATAACTTGATCAGATGATTTGACGAAATTATTACTAGATACTTGAATATTTTCAAGTATTTGATTAACTTTTTGTAGATCAATTGCTTTGATCATTTTATCTAGTGATGTAATGAGATCGGTGATTGTATTGAAAGTATTTTTAGAATCACTAGAATGAGGAGTAACTTGTGTTGTATGCATCATTTTATCTATATGAGAAATATTATTTGCGAGTACCGTCGAAATAGTTTCAATATTAGCAATAGTTGTAGTAAGGGGTTTTTCAATATTTTCGATAATTTTTTGAATATGCCGAGATGAATCGCTAATTTTTTTTGATGTATTTTCTGCATTTGATATGAAATAATTTATTCCTGAAGGAGTAGCGGTAATCATAGCACGCTGATTTCTTTCAGTTGCAATCTGAAAGATAGTTTTTTTTTCTTTACGAAGAGTAGATAGTTCTATGTATGTTATTCCTGCCAATCCTTGTGTTCTGATTGTTGCTGTGGTCGAAGGATATAAAGGAGTATCAGGACGAATCAAAGCTTTCGCTAGTGAGTGATTTGGATATTCTTGATCAAGAAATAGTCCAACGATACGGCCAACTGGAATGCCGTTGAAACGGACAGAAGAATCTGTTGAAAGTCCATCAACTGAACCTGGAATACGAATGATGACCTCGGCCATTGGTCCATCATATTGATTGCTGCGTGACAGCCAATATATAGAAAAAAATGAAAAAAATAAGATTGAGACTACAAATAACCCTACAGATGTGTAGTAATTCTTGCTCTCCATCATTTTTAGATCCTTTTCGTAAATCTATTAAAATAAGATCGTATCCATGGATCATTGGAATCAACGATATCTGAAATGGTCCCTTCTTTCATGATACCTTTTTTCTGAATCACTGCAACTCTATTACACGTAGAAATCAAATTATTAAGATCGTGTGTAATCATATATACGGATAATCCTAAAGAATGGCGTAATTTTATAAGCAACTTATCAAACTCTTCTGCTGCTATTGGATCTAATCCGGAAGTCGGTTCATCTAGGAATAAGAGATCAGGATCAATAGCTAAGGCGCGTGCTAAAGAGACACGTTTAATCATTCCTCCTGATAGCTGAAAAGGCATTAGATTAGCAGTTTCTGGAGGTAATCCCACTATGGCAATTTTAGTATGAACGATGTGCTCAATAAGATCTGCTGGTAAATTAAGATGCTCTTTAATAGGCATGCTAATATTTTCTTGAACAGTCATGGATGAAAATAATGCACCATGTTGAAAAAGAACGCCTAATTTAGCGCTGAAAGCAAAGTTTTGTTTTCCTTTAGCAAGATTCAGGTGTTCTCCTAATACTTTTACTTCTCCTGAAACACGCGGTATTAATCCTAGGATTCCGCGCATTAGAATTGATTTTCCCGTTCCAGACGATCCAATAACTCCAAGAATTTCGCCACGGAGAATATCTAGATTAATATTGTTAAGTATAATTCTATTATTTAATTCAATCGTGAGGTTTCGAACAGATAAGATCTTTTCTTCTTGAGAGGGTATATTATTTAATTGCAATTTGGCATTTCTCCATGAAACTATACAATTATATACCGATCGCAAAATAGAAAATTGCAAAGAGTGAATCTATGATAATAACTATAGAAATTGATTGTACAACGCAAGTGGTCACTTTTTTGCCAAGAGAGTTAGAATGTACTCCTACTGCAAATCCTTCTTTCATTGCAACTATACCGATGGCACATGCCATGAAGGGTGCTTTGATCAATCCTGTGAAAATATTTGCCAATGTTGCTGTTGAATGAAATCGTGAGAAAAATACAGCAAAAGGAATATCATAGTATTTCCAAATGACTATAGACGCTCCAATAATAGCGGAGAAATTAGCTAGGATAGTTAGTAATGGCAATGAAATGATAAGGGCCCAAATTCGTGGTGATATCAGGATTCTAACGAAGTCTAGTCCCATTGTTCTGATAGCATCAATTTCTTCATTAATTTTCATAGATCCAATTTCGGCTACAATGGCACTTCCAGAACGTCCAGCAATCATAACTGCTGTGAGCAATACTCCTATTTCGCGTAATTGGAGGATGCTCATCAAGTCGATCGAAAAAATTTCTGCTCCAAATTGACTGAGTTGAAATGCTCCTTGTTGTGCAATTACTGCGCCAGTTACAAAAGATATAAGGATCACTACTGGCACTCCGCTGACGCCCACGTAATACATTTGTCTGATCAGAGAAAGGAGAAATCCCTTGAATTTATAACTGCTAGCGCAGAATTCTCCTGTATTGCTAATGACCAAGCCTAAAATATGTGCCTGACTGCAAGAATCATTAATGAATTTCACAATCTTCTTGCCAATATGGTAGTGAAGATTTTTAAAACTATTATAAAAAAAGGATCTTTGTGGTTTTTGATTTTTTATCTTTTTTCTGTGAGTAAAAGAGATTAGAGAAAATAATTGTTCAATGTGTGTACTAACTCCTTGCAATTTTATTTTTCCATGATACTTCTCCATGAAGTACATGATAAGTTCAGCTCCTATGGTGTCGATTTCCGTAATTGCCGAAAGATCAACTATCGCAGAGTCGCTTTGTATAGATTTATTTATAGCCATTACCACATCGTCGGCTATTTCAGAAATTTCTGGTGATTTCCAATTTCCAGCAAAGCGGAACACAGTTATCCCATTCTCTGACATGGAAGAGATACTGTTCTGTGAGATAGTTTTTCTTAGTTTTTTCGTCATTTCTTAACCATTCTAGTTTGTTAGCTAGAGTAAAAGAATCGTGATAAGAAAAAGTTAACCGCAGTACCGTATTTGTATATAGTCTTTTTTGCAAGGAATAAAGTGATTCATATATTGTTTGATAAGTCTTCTGTGAGAAATGATCATTCAAACTCGAAGTAGAGCACTTGATAAACTCTCATATAGTGATTAGTCATTATTATATATTTTTAAGATATGATAAGGGGATTTGAGTTATGGAAAAAAGATCGTCAAAAAAGACAAAGAATCCTTCATTTCAAGAAGGAGATAGTTTATTTAAACAGGCTCTTTTATATCATCAATATCCCTCTCCTGGGAAATTAGAAGTTAACGCAACGAAGATGCTTAATGATCAAAAGGATCTCTCGCTAGCCTATTCTCCAGGTGTGGCAGCTCCTTCTATGATGATTGCTGAAGATCCTTCCAAAGCAGCGATGTATACTAACCGTTCTAATCTTGTGGCGGTGGTTTCTAATGGTTCTGCTGTTCTTGGTTTAGGGGATATTGGTCCTTTGGCTTCTAAGCCTGTTATGGAAGGAAAGGCGGTATTATTCAAGAAATTTGCAGGCATTAATGTATTTGATATAGAAATCAACGCAAAAGATGTGGATACGATGGTTTCAACGATTGTTGCATTAGAACCAACGTTCGGAGGTATTAACCTAGAAGATATTAAAGCTCCTGAGTGTTTTGAAGTTGAGAGAATCTTATCACAAAAGCTAAAAATACCTTTTTTACACGATGATCAGCATGGAACGGCGGTTACTGTTACGGCTGCAACATTAAATGGAATGAAATTAGTAGGTAAAAAGTTCAGTGATATCAAAATTGTTACTTTAGGAGCAGGAGCTGCTGCGTTGGCTTGCTTGAATCTATTAGTAACCATGGGAGTCCGGCGCGAGAATATTTGGGTTTATGATCTTGAAGGTCTTGTTTATGAAGGACGTGAGAAAAAGTTTGATAAGTGGAAATCAGTATATGCCCAGAAGAGTGGGCCAAAGCCACTTTCCGAAACAATGAACAATGCTGACGTATTCCTTGGTTTATCTGTTGCTGGTGCTCTTGATCCTGCTATTTTAAAATTTATGGCTGAGAAGCCATTGATTATGGTTTTGGCCAATCCAAATCCTGAAGCTATGCCTGATGAGATAAAAAAGGTTCGGCCTGATGCGATGATTTGTACAGGTCGTTCTGATTTTTCCAATCAAGTCAATAATGTTCTTTGTTTTCCTTATATTTTTAGGGGAGCATTAGATTGTGGAGCGACTGCTATAACTGAAGAAATGAAGGTGGCGGCAGCACGTGCTATGGCTGTATTGGTTCGAGATGTTCCTCCCGATGTAGTTTTTGATAATTTTGCGAAAGAATCTCCTGTCTTTGGACCTAATTATCTCATTCCATCTCCTTTTGATCCTAATTTGATTTCATATATTGCTCCTGCGGTTGCTAAGGCTGCGGAAGAAGCGGGAGTTGCTTCTTCTCCTATCGAAGATTACGAAGTTTATAGAGATTCTTTGAAACGATTTTCTTTTCCTGGAAGGTCGTTAATGAAAAAAATATTCTCGATTGCTAAAGGTACAGATTCGAAACGTATTTTATTTTCTGCAGGAGAAGATGAGCGGGTTTTGCGTGCTACACAAATATTAATAAAAGAAAATATAGCTAGACCAGTTCTTATTGGCTCTCTTCTTACTATTCAGGATAACATTCGTCGCCATGATTTGCAAATTATTGCCACAAAGGATTTTGATGTTATTGATTTGAATAATAAGCAATCTCTCAAAGATTATGTTGATTCATATCGTTCGTTGAGCGCAGAAAAAGGAATTTCTCTTGATTCTATCTATGATCTTCTCCGTTCTAATACTACACTTTTAGGTTCTTTAGCGCTTAAACGCGGAGAAGGGGATGGGATGATTTGTATGTGTGATTCTGAGAGTGGATATAATAGTCATTTGACAGATATTCATAAAATTATAGGAATGGGGTTAGGTATTAGTCATTATTCAGCAATGAGTATGTGTATCGTACGAGACAATTTTCTTTTCTTTACTGATACACATGTTTCCGCTGAACCATCTGCAATGGAGATCGCGGATAGCACAATATTGGCATCTCAAGCCATATGTTCTTTGGGAATGAGACCGAAAGTTTCTGTGTTATTTCATTCTAATTCTGGATCACATTGTATAAAAAGCTCTTTAAAAATGCGCGATTCTTTTGAAAAGATATGTGAACTTTCTAAGAACTTAGAGGTTGATGCTATAGTACAAGAAGAGGTTTGTCTATCTGAAATTTTCTGTGACAAGGACGTGCCGAATACATCAAGTTCCCAAGATGCTCAATTATTGGTTTTCCCTAATATTGATTCTGCAAATATTGCCTTGGAAATGGCAAAATCAGTTACAAACGGATTGCATATAGGAACACTTCTATTAGGTGCAGCATTACCAGTACACATTGTGCCTTCTTCTGTTAGTGTCAGGGAAATTATTGATATGGTAGCGTTAGTAATGGCGAGCAATAACAGTAATTCTTCAAAAGAAAAGATGTAAATGCTCTCGATGAGGATGCTTCTTCAGGGGAGTGCGTTTTTATCTAGTATTTATTGATAAAGTTTGATGATTTCCTCTTTGAGGTGTATATTTTCTAATTATATCATTTTTCTATCAATTTTTAAGAGATATTAGGCGTGGATTGTAAAATTAGAGGTTTAGTGTTTGCTTACCTGGAGTTATGCATCTTTGAATAATAAGTGTTTTGGGAGATCATCATATCAAACATGCGAAAATTAAAAGACGGAGGATAAATGTGAGAGTAAATTCGCAACGTTCTCATTTCTTGATTTATCTATCTGTGTTTTTTAGACGTCAAAAAAGGTATTTTAACTGGTAATTCATCGTCTGCGACGTTTTATACCTAGAAGAGATAGGGAAAAATAGCATAGTGAAGACTACTTTCTAGTATCTCTAGTTCAATTAACCTACTCATTTTCAACTCTAAGAGTCGTAATAGCTACGTTCATGCTTCTCGATGGGATTCATGATTTTCTTATTTTTCTATATTTTGCGAAATATCTCAGGGAATCTACGAGAGCTTTCTTTTCTCTAGCGACACTCCTCTACCTTTTTTCTAGCAATTTCTTTTTGTCTGATAGATTTTTATAGTTTTTAACTATATTATTTTCTATCTGATTTTCCAAATAAGGATACGCTTTAGATATATTACATCAACCCATTATGACAATCGACGATAACAAAGAATATGGCTATTCATCGATTTTTCTCACTCACTAGTTACTAAAAAAAATGCTCTGCATAGCTCATTCTATAACTCATTCTATAATTAGTTGACTTCCATTTTATTTTTTCAGGTAGTACATCTGAATTTTTTCAAATGATATCGGTTTATGATACCCAAGTGCACCGTTACATTTCAAGATGAACCTTCTTAATGGATCAACCCTGAAGGGTAAATCATCTGATTTCCCGTAATTATATAGTATAAAGAGTATCAATTATTTCTGGGATTTTGAAAGATTTGCAGTTACAGTGTTTGTCCGTTATTTTATCAACAATAAGAGTTTTTATAGGAGTGCTTATACATGTTCTCCACTGACTGTAAAGATCTGAATAAACAGATTCATGATTGCTATGAATGAGGAAGTTCTTTTACTTACTAATGGCATATATGAAATCGAGACCATCCATGGGATATGTAGATGAGTTTTACAAGTTTTATAGGGATTAGGTCTTTTATTTCATGAGAAGATGCTTGTTTCTATAGTTAGCTATCGCTCGCACATCGTGAGATTTCTCATTGTCAATCCCATTTCAACTCTGCTCCTTGTTGATATTCTGTGACCCGAGTTTCGAAGAAGTTTTTTTCCTTTTTCAAATCTATTACTTCACTCATCCAAGGGAAAGGGTTTTCTGTATATTTGAACAAAGGTTCTAAACCGATTTGGTGACAACGACGATTGGCGATGAACTGCATATATTGTTCACATGAGGGAGCATTTAACCCCACGAACCCTTTTGGCATTGTTTCATGTGCATAGGCGATTTCGAGGAGGGTAGCTTCATGGAGCATGGTGCGACTTTTTTGTTGGAACTCTTTTGTCCAAAGATGGGGGTTTTCGATTTTAATTTGGTTGATGACATCAATACCAAAATTGAGATGCAGTGATTCATCTCGCATGATGTATTGTTATATATTGGTACATTTTTTAAGAAATATATTTGAATCGGTTGATAAATAGTTTACAAAGTATATTATAGTTTACTAACAAATTATTGATATCCATTTTTATTATTTATTTTCATTAATATATTTTATCAACTATATTTCGAGTATTATATGTTTCAAAATAAGAATTTTTTATTAGGCGTTTTGCGTCTAAAAAAGTGCACGCGTGGTGTTTTTTTAGTTATTACAGCTATTTTATTGTCTTCTTTTGTCGCCATAGTAGATGTTGTGGTAGATCAGGTGACGGTGATGCAGAAAACAGCTTTGCTTCAAGAGGTCTTGGATCATGTTATTTATCGCACTTCTCCAAAAAATTTATATGATTTAAGGGAAGCGGGTAGAGATAATTTTATAAGACATCAAATTGAAAAGGCTTTAAATACTTATAATTCCAGAGATCTTTCAAATATTGGGAGTATAGAATCAATCGTTAAAGATGCTGTTATTTTAACGAAAAATGTTAATTCTTTGCCTTTACAATTTACTGTCGACATCGCCCTTTCGACAACGGTTCAATTGCGAGGATCTCTTTTGCAGATGTTTTCGCAATCGAAGGGTAAAGTTGATATTTCTCGTCGAAAAAAAGTTATGTATAAACAAAATATTGGTTTAATGATTATGCCTTTTGCATGGGATGGCTATTGGCTAGCTTCAAGAGGAAAGGTTGCAGACTCACAAGTACATCGTCCAAAGTATTTGGAGTATTCTCATTATTATCAGCAGTATCTTAATAGAAATACGCTTGTGAAAAATTTTCTCTCACAAATTCCTTATAAAAATTTCTGTATGGCTCCTTACCATTATAAGAGTATTTTTTATTGGGCATTTGAAAATTTTCAGTATCATCAAGACAATAACATGCTTATATTCTACAGTCATCGTGATTTTTACCGTATTACATGGGATCATTTTCCTTATTCATTTATCAAGAACGTATTTGACATGACTTCCAATCAATTTGGAGATGGGCAGGTATTGACTAATACCAATCATTGCTTTCCTCATGGAGCAAGTCATAGTAAATATATGTTGATGTTTGCGATAGGAAATCAGCTATCTCGAAGTTCAGTAGGGAAAGAAACAATAGATAGAATTTTGCAAGACTGCTATTACATGCATAAGCATCATAGAACTGGAAGAGGTGCAATTACCATATTTTCTGTAGGATTTTCTCCGGATCAAGATACGCGATATACTTTAAGACAATGTGCAAGTGATCCATCTAAATATTATGAAATTAATTCTGACGAGAATGTCATGCCTATAGCCAAAAGTCTTGCACGTAATGTTATAACTAATTGGTTTAGTCAGTTTACAATTACTGTGGTCGATAGCTAGAGGCGGTAAGTTTTCGCGAGGAATTTAAGAAAATAAAATAATTTTTACCTATTATTTTTTTTCGGGTGATCTCATTGATAATAAAATAAAATCACGTTGCAAATATTAAGGAAATAGTTTCTTAGCCCTCAAATCTATAATTAACATATTGATTTTACACTATTTTTTTAAATTCTCCCGCACCTGCAATTTGAGGTTAGGGATCATCCGAATCCACAACCGATGAAATTCGACGTGAGTTCTTGATCCCTAAACGGATTCTATCCGCTCCTTTCGTATATGTTTCCGCTTGGTCAACAGTCTTCCACCCATAAGTAGCCATCAGCTCATGAGCTGTTGCCCCCGCATCAGCTGATATGGTCGCAGAAAACTTCCGTACCCCATGAGCGGATTTATTAACTCCGGCTTTTGTAGCTTTTGCTTTAAACCAAATACTAAATTGAGTAGCATTCATCTTTTGTTTATCGTTATTAATGAAAAAAGTTTCTTTCCCTATAGGAGTCATCGCAAGAAG
This sequence comes from Candidatus Liberibacter asiaticus, assembly GCF_000590865.3. Taxonomy (NCBI): domain Bacteria; kingdom Pseudomonadati; phylum Pseudomonadota; class Alphaproteobacteria; order Hyphomicrobiales; family Rhizobiaceae; genus Liberibacter; species Candidatus Liberibacter asiaticus. The sequence goes on along the minus strand of NZ_CP010804.2, from coordinate 3,023 downwards.
TTTCATAAAACCATCCGGCAATTCCACTGTGATGATTGTCCCTGTTTTCTGCGTTTTAATGGAAAAGATATTGTTTTGGAGATGTTGAACTCCAGCTCTACAAGAATCGGAACATCTTAAACCCGAATACAACAAAAACTCAAATGCTAACCGTGGCTGTGAGCCTTCGCTCCAAAAACTTTTGAACTGTTGCATGTCTTCCTTTGTCCAAGGTCTAATCCCCTCTGTTTTTCGTTTAGGTCTTTCAACACTCAGGCATGGGTTGATTGCTACATATTCTTGTCGAACCGCCCATTTAAACAAAACACGCATCGACGTTAAAAACTGTATAGCTGAAGAAGGAGTATGCTTTCTCGATTCAACCCCCGAACGAATATGTTTAGTTGTGATTTTGCGATAATCAAAATCTCCTGATTTTCGTATGATCTGATCAAAATAACTTTCAAAAGATATTCTGGAATTAACTGCTAAACTCCCCCAATGAGCACTTTTCCTATATTCGGAAATCAGCCACTTAAGAGTAGTCGGTTTCTTCCGAGGAGAATTAATATATTCTCGCTTTGGGGTACTCCCCGTCAAAGCGGACATATACGCAGGAATGAAAGTAGATTCATGAGGATAGGGGAGACGGATACGACGTCCATGCCCCTTCCTAAAATAATAGATTATTTTGCCATGACGGGTACGTTCTTTTGTGACAAAAGGAGGAAGTCGCAAGCTCGGGGTCATAAATCTAAAGGGTTGTCATTGTCAACTATGAGACATGGATTGTCCCCTCGGATCATAGGCTCAAACCTATAAATAGCCCCCTCAAGCTCAATCTCAATCCGAGTGTTTGTTTCAGAAGCTATCACCGCGATATCTCGGATATCAACGCGTCTTATAAGCGAATAACGCTTGTTTGCTTTCTCAGTCATAGTTAGCCTTTTTTCCCCGCTTCACGAATTCTCTTATGAGACCAACTTGCCGACAAGCGGTTGGTAGATGATTATTGACTATTGTGAAGGAATAAGAATGGTTCTTTCCAAAAAGATCAGGATCTAGGTTGAAAGGGATATCTTCCCGTCTCTTTATACGCCGTTGAATTAATTCCGCTTCCGAAGGAGGGGCAATGAAGATTGAAGTTACTTGATCCTCATAGAGTTTCTTGAGAGGTGCTAGTCCTTGATGAGTGAGAATGAGGAGAATGTCATATCCATGTTCCATCGGATTATTAATATCTTCTTTGAGATATCCGTAGTATTCATCTCGTACCTTCGTTGTTTCTATAAAAAGTCCGGTATGTTTCCATCCTTTAAACTGGGATTGAGAGATAAAGCGATAATCGATGTATTGCTTTTCATCGACGCGGGGTCGTCGGGTCGTGACCCCGACAGGCATCACCAGATATTCAGAGTTCAGAACCACCTGTTTAGCGATGGTGGTTTTCCCAACTCCTGATGCCCCAATCAAAACAAAGATATGAGCCATGTTAATACCCCACGGTGTTCCATGGATGATCCTCATCAAAAAGCTCAGGGAATTGCTCTTGTAATGCGTCGAGTCGCTCTGATACGCGATCATATAACCCATCAGTAAATAGAGGGTCGTCCAACCGATAATACCACTTCTGATGATGGAGAGCGATTTTAACCAGATACTCAACTTCAATCATCGCTTCTCCCTTCGACAGCGATGTGACCTTTTTTGCTTTGTCGAGCCATGATTCTAGGGCGCGCTTATTTGGAAGAAACTTTGCTTCAAGCGTTAAAAGCTTTTTCCATTGGGCAGGAGTAATATTATGCTCGTTTTCAAATTTACTAGATCTAAAAACTCTGTCAAAATTATACATGGATAGTCTCCTTTTTTAAAGCGTTTAACAACAAGTCTTGGATAGTGGATTTAGTTCGCAATCGTTGCAAAACCAACTCATCTATGGTGTTCTGGGCAATTAAATAATAGACAAAAACCGCTCTTTTGAATCCCGCTTGTCGTTGACGCGTGACCCCAATGCGTTCAATCATCTGTTGGTGTTCTTCTAAATCCCACCACAAGGAGAAAAAGACTAAAATGTTCCCGCCATATTGGAGATTTAAGCCATGGCCACAAGACGCTGGATGTGCGAACAACAAAGGAATTTTCCCCTCATTCCACTCTTGAATAGTGCAAGGGTCTTTATCCAACGTTCGGCCTTGGGGAAATGCTTTTTGCAATCGAGCAAGATCACTATTAAAATGATAAGCAACGATAATAGGGGCGGCATTGGCTTTTTCAATGATGACTTCTAACGCTTTGATCTTTTCATCATGGACTTCTTTCCAATGTTTTTCTTCGTCGTAGTACACCGCACCATTGGCTAATTGGAGACACTTGACAGTTTTAGAAGCGGAATTAAACGCTTCAATATTCTCTCCTTGAAGATCGCAATACAACTCTCGTTGAAACTTGTGATATTGCTTCATCACCGGTTGGGGTAATGGGACTTTTTTAGTGATGAGAATAGGTTTATCAATATTTTGATAATCAGCGATATCTAATGATAAACAACAATCAGATAATTGCGCTTCTATCTCTTTTTGGGCGGTTTCTTTAGCCGTATACCGTACCGCTCCAATATGAGATCCGATTTGTGTTGTATTAAACCAGCGAGCCACAAAGCTTTGGAAGACACGTCCTAAACGTTTTCCTTTATCCAAAAACCATATTTGACCCCATAAGTCGATTAAGCCATTAGGCGAAGGGGTCCCTGTGAGCTCAATAAAACGTTCAACTTTGCTAAAAGCTACTTTCCCTAAAGCTCTCGTTTGCTTTGTTCCTTGATGGGTTCTAAAAGATTTCAACTTTGTGCTTTCATCAACAACAATCGTTGCAAAATCCCAATGATCAAGCTTCATTTTGACTAACCAAGGGATATTCTCAAAATTAATAATGTAAAGGTGAGCAGGAGTATTGAGAGCCTTTATTCTTTGTCGTTCCGATCCAATAAGAGATGAAACAGTCATATCACTAAATGCTGACCAGCGTTCCACCTCATCCTTCCAAAC